>CAZSJY010000019.1:0-32014 GCA_964607375.1 uncultured bacterium | reverse complement strand
CTGCCTGCTGGTGTCGCTCTCGAAATTCGCCCAAACCTACACAAAACAAAAATCAGATGATAATTGGAAAAAAAATCGGTATGACTCGTATATTTGATGATACAGGAGTTGATTATCCGGTTACAATAATCGAAGCAGGTCCATGTAATGTAACTCAGATTAAAGCTGAAAAATCTGATGGTTACGATGCGGTTCAAATTGGTTTTGGTGATAAAAAAGAAAATAGTACTGATAATGCATCAAAGGGTCATTTTGCTAAATCAACCTCATCTCCAAAAAAAGAACTAAAAGAATATCGTATAAGTGCAAATACTAGTGTGAAAGCCGGTGATACTTTAACAGTTGATTTGTTTAGTATTGGAGATATTGTAAGTGTTTCAGGTGTATCAAAGGGAAAAGGTTTTGCAGGGCATATGAAAAGGCATGGATTTCACGGTGGTAGCAGAACGCATGGTAAAAATAGTGTGATGAGAAAGGCAGGTTCTGTTGGTGCTAGCGCAAGCCCATCTCGTATATGGCCTGGTACTCGAATGGCTGGAAGGATGGGAAATGATCGAGTTACTGTGAAAAATTTAACTATTATTCAAGTTGACAACAAAAAAAATCTACTATTTGTAAAAGGTGCTGTACCTGGTGCAAATAACGGAATTGTCTATATAACGAAGTAATCATTATGAAAATTAACATTTATAAAAAAACCGGTGAAAAAGGAACTGCCAAAATTGAAGTCAATGACTCTGTATTTGGGATTGAACCAAATAAGCATTGTGTCTATCTGACTGTAAAATCTGAAATGGCTTCATTGCGACAAGGTACTAGTTCATCTAAAACTCGTGCTGAAGTTAGTGGTAGTGGAAAAAAACCTTGGAGACAAAAAGGTACAGGAAGAGCAAGAATTGGATCGATGAGAAATCCTGCACGAGTCAACGGAGCAACTGCATTTGGTCCAAAACCAAGAGATTATAAACTAAAGATCAACCGAAAAGTTAGACAACTTGCCCGTAAGAGTGTACTATCAGACAAAGTTGCTTCAGGAAATTTATTGGTTTTAGATAATCTGAATATGGAGACACCAAAAACTAAAGATTTTATCACTATTTTAAATAACCTAAAGTTATCTAAAACTAAGATTACAATTTTGGTTTCAGATATTAGTGAAAATCTCTGGTTGAGTGTTAGAAATCTAAAGAATGTTTATGTAGTACCAGCTACTTCAGCTTCAACGTACGATATGTTGGATTGCCAGAAGATATTGATTGACAAAGCTGGTATTGAAGCATTAAACACACAATTGGTGAATTAATATGGCATTAAAAAGTTCAATAATAATAAGACCGATTCTAAGCGAGAAGAGCACAGCTTTGAGCGATGACTTGAAAAAATATGTATTTCAAGTGGAGAAAAGTGCAAATAAATTAGAAATAAAAAAAGCAGTTGAAGATAGATTCAATGTAAAAGTTGACAAAGTTGCAACTCTTAATTTTAAGGGTAAAAGGAAAAACACTTCAGTTAAAAGTAATGGACGAGTACTCCGCACATCAGGATTTCGCGCAAGTTGGAAAAAAGCTATTGTTACATTGTCTGATGGTTTTTCAATTGATCTCGTAGGTGGTGAAGTTTAGGAAATATTATGGCAATAAGAAAGTTAAAACCAACAACCCCAACTCAACGATATAGAACTATTTCTACTTTTGAGGAAATTACCAAAAAAACACCTGAAAGATCGTTGACTGTTGCATTAAGAAAAACTGGTGGTCGAAATAATAAGGGTCGAATTACATCAAGAAGAAGAGGTGGTGGACATAAACGACGCTACAGAATTATAGATTTCAAGAGAAATAAATACGATGTAAAAGCTAATGTTATAGCAATTGAATATGATCCTAATCGTTCTGCTAGAATTGCTCTTTTGCAATATGAAGATGGAGAAAAAAGATATATTTTAGCTCCAGATGGATTAAAAGTTGGTAATGAGATTGTTTCTTCTAGAGATATCGCTCCAATTAAAACTGGAAATTCTTTGCCATTAGGTAGTATTCCTGATGGTATTTTGATTCATAACATTGAATTGAAACCAGGCAAGGGTGGACAAATGGCAAGAAGTGCTGGGACTTATGCACGAGTAATGGCCAAAGAAGGGAAGTTAATTACTCTTAGATTGCCATCTGGTGAAATGAGAATGATTCCGCAAGATTGTCTTGCCACTATTGGAGTAGTAGGAAATAAATCTCACGAAAATATTGTTTTAGGTAAAGCTGGAAGAAGTAGATGGTTGGGTAGAAGACCCAAAGTTAGAGGTGCGGCGATGAATCCTGTCGACCATCCACACGGGGGTGGTGAAGGAAAAACATCTGGTGGACGCCATCCAGTTAGTCCTTGGGGAACTCCTGCTAAAGGATATAAAACTCGTAAAAAGAATAAAGCATCAGATAGATATATTGTAAAACGGAGAAAGTAAGGAATGTCAAGATCACTAAAGAAAGGTCCATTTGTTGACCCAAAGTTGTTGTTAAAAATAAAAACTGCTAAAGAATCAGGTAAGAAGAAAGTCATTAAAACTTGGGCAAGAAGATCAACTATTTCTCCTTTATTCGTTGGGCATACATTTGCTGTTCACAATGGTCACAAGTTTATTCCTGTTTATGTTTCAGAAAACATGGTTGGTCATAAATTGGGTGAATTTTCACCAACAAGAATATTTAGAGCACATTCAGGCGACAGAAAGATATAAATAAAGGTTAATTATGGAAGCTATTGCAAGGGCAAGACATCTTAGACAATCACCTTACAAACTACGGTTTGTTTTGGATCTTGTTAGAGGTAAAAAGGTAAATGATGCTTTAACAACATTGAGATTTACAAATAAAAAAGCTGCTAGATATATTGTTAAAACGCTCAATTCTGCAGTTGCTAATTTTTCTTCTATAGAAGAGAATTTTGATGCGGATAAGTTGTATATCAAAACCGCTTTTGTTGATGGTGGAACTCCAATGAAAAGATGGAGACCTGCTGCAATGGGTCGAGCTACACCTATTCTGAAAAGAACAAGCCATCTTACAATAATTATTTCAGATAAGAAGAGTTAGGGGAAATATTGGGACAGAAAACTAATCCGATTGGTCTGCGTTTAGGTGTTCATCGAGCATGGGATTCTATATGGTTTGATGAAAAGAATTTTGCTGACAAATTATATGAGGATATCATCTTAAGAAATTATATCACTAATCATCCTAAGTTGAAGTCCGCGAGTATTGCTAAAGTTGAAATTAATAGAACACCAAAAAAGGTAGTTGTTACTGTGCATACAGCTCGTCCGGGAATTATTATTGGACAAGGTGGCGAAGAAGTTGGTAAATTGAAAGATGAATTAAAACAAATGATTGGATATGATATCCAAATTAATGTTTCTGAAATTAAAAGACCTGCATTAAGTGCTGAGTTGGTTGGACAGAATATTGCTCAACAGTTAGAGAAAAAAGTTTCATACAGAAGAGCTGTCAAGAAAGCAATTCAATCTACAATTGCTATGGGTGCCGAAGGAATTAGAATTTGTGTTGGTGGTAGATTGGGTGGAAACGAAATAGCACGAAGTGAAACTTTTAGAGAGGGAAGAGTCCCATTACACACACTTAGAGCAGATATTGATTATGCAGTTGTTGAAGCAAACACAACTTATGGAATAATTGGTATTAAGGTTTGGATTTATCACGGCGAAGTTAGATCAAAAAGAAACAAATAAGGTTTAGGAAAATATATGCTTGCTCCAAGAAAAATTAAATATCGTAAACCCCAAAAGGGTAGAATGAAAGGTATGTCAACCACTGGTGACTATGTGGCTTTTGGTACATTTGGTCTTAAAGCAATGGAACCAGGTTGGATTACCAGTAGACAAATAGAAGCATCGCGAATATCGATTGCCAGAAAAGTTAAAAAATTAGGTCGACTTTGGATTAGAATATTTCCGCATAAATCTATTACAAAAAAACCTGCCGAAACCCGTATGGGAAAAGGTAAAGGAGCTCCGGAATATTGGGTAGCAGTTGTGAAACCTGGTCGTATTTTATTTGAAATAGATGGTGTTGATGCAGATTTAGCTCAAGAAGCATTTAGATTATGTGGTCATAAACTACCGATTAAGACGAAAATGGTACATAGAAGAGAAGGTGGAGCATAAAATGAAGCGTCACGAATTAAAAGAATTATCAATTGCTGAACTTGAAACAAAGTTAAAAGATAATAATGAAGCTTTGGTAAATTTGAGATTTCAAAAAGTACTTCAGCAATTAGAACATCCTCAGCAAATAAAGTTATTAAAACGAGAAATTGCACAGATCAAGACAACATTGAGAGAATACGAATTAGAAATTCGTAAGGAGAATTAGAAAATGGCTAGAGAAAACAAACGACAGTTGAAAGGAATTGTACTTGAATCCAAAATGGATAAAACTGCTGTTGTTCAAGTAAGTCGGAAGTTTGCACACCCAGTTTATAAAAAGTATGTAACGAAAAATAAAAAATACTATGCACACGATGAAAAGAATTTGTGTAATACAGGAGATTTCGTAAGGATTATAGAATCAAAACCGTTGAGTAAGTTGAAAAACTGGCGTGTTGTTGAAGTTGAAAAGAAAGCATTAGAAATATAAAAATTAGAGCAAAGCGAGTGAAATCTTATGATTCAACAAGAAACAAGATTAAAAGTAGCAGATAATACAGGAGCAAAGGAAGTTCTATGTATTCGAGTTTTAGGGGGTTCACGCAGACGATATGCAAGATTGGGTGATTTGATAGTAGTTTCTGTTAAAAAAGCTATCCCTGGAGGAATGGTTAAAAAAGGTGATATTACTCGAGCAGTAATTGTAAGAGTTAAGAAAGAAATGAGAAGAAAAGACGGATCTTATATCAGATTTGACGAAAATGCAGCAGTACTCCTTGACGGAAACGAGGAACCTAGAGGTACACGCGTCTTTGGTCCGGTTGCTCGTGAATTACGGGAAAAACAATATATGAAAATTTTGTCATTAGCCCCAGAGGTGATATAGTTATGAAAATAAAAAAAGGTGATTCAGTAAAAGTTATTACTGGCAACGATAAAAGTAAAGTTGGGCGAGTGATTAAAGTCTATCCAAAAAGAGAACGCATTTTGGTTGAAGGTGTCAATATGGTAAAAAAACATACTCGACCAACTCAAGAAAATCAACAAGGTGGAATCCTTGAAAAAGAGTCAACTATTCACATTTCAAATGTTAAATTGGTAGTTGATGGAACTCCTACTAAAGTTGGATACAAGACTCTAGAAAATGGCAAAAAGGCAAGATTAGCAAAAGCAACAGGTGAAATTATTGGTTGATATGGCAACAAAAAAAGACATAAAAAAGAAAAGCGAACAACCTTCTATAAAGGCAAATACAGAAGCTGTTGTTCCACGATTATTGAAAAAGTATAAAGATAAATCAATAACCTATCTTAAAGATAAATTAGAATTGAAGAATCCTATGAGAATCCCAAAACTCACTAAAGTTATTCTTAATATGGGATTGGGAGATGCGAAAGAAAATTCCAATAGTTTAAAAAATTCAGTACAAGAATTAACTTTAATATCTGGACAAAAGCCAGTAATTACATATTCAAAGAAAGCGATTTCTAATTTTAAAATTCGTGCAAAAGATCCTGTAGGTGTTCGAGTAACAATAAGAGGAGTAAGAATGTACGAGTTTTTAGATAGATTTATATCTGTTGCAACTCCGAGAATTAAGGATTTCCGAGGATTACCTGCAAAAGGATTTGATGGTCGTGGAAATTATAATTTTGGAATTGATGAACAAATCATTTTCCCAGAAATTGATTATGATAAAATTGATAAAGTAAGAGGTATGAATATAACAATTGTTACAACTGCACATTCTGATGAAGAGGCATATGAGCTGTTGCTTTCCTTAGGAATGCCAATTCGGCAAAAGAAGTCAGTTGAAAAAGAGGAAGCGGCATAATGGCAAGAAAAGCTTTAGTAGTAAAAGCAAAAAGAAAACCAAAGTTTTCAACACGAGGTTACACTAGATGTAACAATTGTGGACGACCTCACGCAGTTTATAGAAAGTTTGGTTTGTGTCGTATTTGTTTCCGCGAAATGGCACTTAAGGGTCATATTCCGGGTGTAACGAAAGCAAGTTGGTAGGGGTGTAATCTAAATATGTCAATGACAGATCCAGTAGCTGATTATTTAACCAGAATTCGTAATGCACAAGCTGCGAGTAAACGATGGGTTGATATTCCAGCCTCAAATTTAAAAAGTAGAATTTCATTTGTACTTAAGGAAGAACATTTTATCCGTGATTACATTATGATTAAAGATGATAAACAGAATACACTTCGCGTGTTTCTTAATTATGATTTTAATAATGATCCAGTAATTAAGGGAATACAGCGTATCAGCAAACCAGGAAGAAGAATCTATGCTGATGCCGGGAATTTACCTAGAGTATTAAATGGAATGGGTGTTGCAATAATTACAACATCTAAAGGAGTCATCTCCAACAAGAAAGCCAAGAGGTTAAATGTTGGTGGTGAAGTATTGTGTCAAGTGTGGTAGAAATAAAATAGATTTGGTAGAAAATGTCACGAATTGGTAAAAAACCAATAAAAATACCTGAGGGTATTACTGTTAAAAATACAAAAAATTTGTTAACAGTAAATGGGAAATTGGGGGAATTAGTTCAGCAATTTCATAAGGATATGAAAATTACTGAAGATGATCATTGTTTGGTAATTACACGACCATCTGATTCTCAAAAACATAGAGAACTTCACGGTCTTACAAGAGCTCTAATTGCTAATATGGTATATGGTGTTTCTGAAGGATATACTCGTGAACTACAATTAGTTGGAGTTGGATATACTGTAAAAGCTGGTGAGGGCTATCTCATTTTAAATGTGGGTTATTCTCATACAATTTACATCCAACAACCTGAAGGAATTACTTTTGAAACTCCTAAACCTACAATCCTTATTATCAGAGGAATAGATAAACAACTAGTTGGACAGGTTGCTGCAAAAATCAGATCTTATCGTAAACCAGAACCTTACAAAGGTAAAGGTATTAAATACTCCGATGAATATATTCGTCGTAAAGCTGGAAAAACTGTAGGAGGTGGAGCTTAATTATTATGGCATATAAAGATAAAAGAGCAAGATGGGAAAACAAACGCCGAAGGGTGAAAATTGGTTTGAAAATTGGGACAAATCCTAGGTTAGTAGTGTTTAGATCAAATTCACATATTTATGCTCAAGTAATAGATGATAATGAGAGAAAAACAATAGTTTCTGCTTCTACTTTAGATAAAGAGTTTAAAGCTTCAGAAAAATCTGTTTCAAAAACAGAACTGAGTAAAATAGTTGGGAAAAATCTTGCTGAAAAAGCTCTGAAAAATAAAATATCTCAAGTTCTATTTGATCGTAATGGCTATGAATATCATGGTAGAATAAAAGCGTTGGCTGATGCTGCACGCGAAGCTGGACTTAAATTTTAACGGAGATTTTGATTTGAATATTATCAATCCATCTGAACTGGAACTTAATGAAGAAACTGTTGTAAAAATCAATCGTGTTGCAAAAGTGATTACCGGAGGTAGAAGATTCCGGTTTAACTCAATTGTGGCAGTTGGAGATGGGAACGGACATCTTGGCATCGGTTTTGGAAAAGCAAATGAGGTTATTTCTGCAGTTAATAAAGCAAAAGATAATGCAAAGAAAAACCTCTTTAAGGTAAAATTAATTAACGGAACAATTCCACATGTAATTACCGTGAAATTTGGTGCAGCTAAGGTAATATTAAAACCAGCATCTCCGGGTACTGGTATTATTGCTGGAGGACCAGTAAGAGCATTAATGGAGCAAGTTGGTGTTACGGATATATTATCTAAAGTAACAGGTTCGTCAAATGCAGTTAATGTTGTTCGTGCAGTAGAAAAAGGTTTAAGAGAATTAAGAGATCCATTGACGGTATCCCGTCAGCGTGGAGTAACTATAAGAGAACTATTTTCGTAAGAATAAAAGATATGGCAGACAAAAAGATTAAAATCACACAAATAAAGAGTGCAATTGGATACCGCCAACGCACTTGGAAAACTCTCGAAGCACTCGGTATAAAAAAAATGAATCATTCAGTGACTCATAATAACACACCTGCAATTCGAGGAATGGCAAGAGCAATACAGCATCTTTTAAAAGTTGAGGAAATATAATGGATCTTGGAAACTTAACACCTGCAAAAGGTTCAATAAAAGGTAGAAAGAGAATTGGTAGAGGTAATGCTTCTGGTCAAGGTAGAACCGCCGGACGGGGACACAACGGTTATAAATCTCGTTCAGGTAGTAAATCAAAATTACATTATGAAGGTGGACAAACACCACTAATGCGTAGATTACCAAAACGGGGATTCTCGAACTATCATTTCAAAAAAGAAGTACAAGTTGTAAATCTTGATAGAATTGAGAATTTGAAATTAGAGAAAGTTGATGTAAACACTCTGATTGAAAATGGTATTATTAAAAAAGAGAATATACTAGTAAAGATTCTAGGAAATGGTGAGATTACATCTGCTGTAGAAGTTTCTGCTGATATGTTTAGTCAATCAGCTATCAAAAAAATTGAAAAAGCAGGCGGGAAGGTAGTTTACCAATGATCGAAAAATTCATTAACATATTTAAGATTCCAGATCTACGAAAAAAACTCGGTGTTGTAGGTTTTATTATTTTAATCTACAGATTGGGTGGCCACGTTCCAGTCCCAGGAATTAATAAGGCTGCGTTAGCTGCTGTAATGCAGAATTTTTCAAATTCTTTGTTGGGACTTTATGATATGTTTGCAGGGGGATTTTTCTCTCAAGCTTCTATATTTGCGTTGGGTATTATGCCATATATTTCTGCTTCGATTATTATTCAGTTACTTGGAGCTGTAATTCCATACTTTCAAAGACTTCAAAAAGAAGGTGAAGAAGGAAGAAAGAAAATTATCCAGATTACTCGATATGGTACTGTACTAATAGCTTTTATGCAATCAATTGGTGTTGCAGTATTTTTATCAACTTATCCTGCTACTTCTGTTGGACCAGTAGTTCCTGATCCGGGATTTACATTTTATTTTGTAACTATTGTAACATTAGTTACAGGTACAGTTTTTATTATGTGGTTAGGTGAACAAATTTCTGATCATGGGATTGGAAATGGAATATCGATTATAATTATGGTAGGTATTTTATCAAGAGCACCGCATGTATTTTTCAATCAAATTGTTCAAATTAAGAATGATATGGTAAACCCATTTCAGAGTATAATTCTATTGGCTCTAATGTTCTTAGTAATTTTTATAGTAGTGTTGTTTACAACAGCATTGAGAAAAATACCAGTACAATATGCCAAACGAGTAGTTGGGAGAAAAGTATATGGTGGACAAGCAACTCATATACCGATGAGGATATTGACTGCAGGTGTGATGCCAATTATTTTTGCTCAAGCTTTGATGTTTATACCAAATACTTTGGCGTCCTTTTTTCCTGAAGGCAATGCTTTTGGTGAATTTATTATGAGAGTTTTTTCCCCAACACATGCTGTTTACTCAATATTCTTTGGATTAATGATAATTGTATTTACTTATTTTTATACAGCAATAGCTTTTAATCCGGTAGATGTTGCTGATAATATGAAAAAACAAGGTGGATTTATCCCAGGAGTTAGACCAGGGAAAAATACTGCTGATTTTATTGATAATATTTTAACAAGGGTTACTTTACCTGCAGCAGTATTTTTGGCTGCAGTAGCAGTATTCCCAACAATACTGGTTAATATTGTGGATGGTGTAGACTATTCATTAGCCAGTTTTTTTGGTGGAACAAGTTTATTGATCATAGTAGGTGTAGCACTAGATACTCTTCAACAAATTGAAAGTCATTTAGTAATGCGTCACTATGATGGTTTTTTGAAAACGGGCAAACTCAAGGGTCGTCGTAGATTCTAATCGGGTCATAGTTTGTGATCCATATCCGTAATTCTTCTGAAATCAAAAAGATTTGGCATAGTTGTCAAATTGTCAAAGATACTTTGATTTTGATTGAGGAAATGATTCAACAGGATGTTACTACTTTGGAGCTTGATAAACGTGCAGAAGTGTTTATTAGGAAACAAGGTGGGATACCGGGTTTTAAAGGACTATTTGGATATCCGGCGACATTGTGTATTTCAATTGATGAAGAAGTAGTACATGGAATTCCAGGTAAAAGAAAGTTGAATGATGGTGAAATTGTAGGAATTGATGTGGGTGTGTTGAAAGATGGATATTATGGTGATCATGCAAGGACTTTTACAGTTGGTGAAGTATCAGATGAGAAAAAACAACTTATGAAAGCAACAAAAGAGTGTTTGATCAAGGGAATAGACCAAGCAAAACCTGGAAATAGAATAGGTGACATTAGTTTTGCAATTCAACAACATGCTGAAAATCACGGATATGGAGTAGTGAAAGAATTAGTAGGTCACGGTATTGGAACTAAACTCCACGAAGAACCTCAAATTCCGAATTATGGGCGACAAGGAACTGGACCAAAAATTGAATCAGGTATGTGTTTTGCAATTGAACCTATGATAAATATGAAAAGCCCGAGTGTTTATACAAAAAAAGATAATTGGACAGTATGTACTGCTGATGGAAAACCTTCAGCTCATTTTGAACATACTATAGTAGTTGAAAAAAAAGGTGCAAGGATTTTAACAAAATAAGTTATGGCTAAAGAACCAGGAATAGAAGTAGATGGAACTATAACCGAAGTTTTACCAAACGCAATGTTTAGGGTAACTTTGGATAATGGACATCTTGTGCTAGCACATGTATCTGGAAAAATGCGTATGCATTTTATCAAGATACTCCCTGGTGACAAGGTCAAACTTGAATTATCGCCATACGATTTAAGTCGAGGGCGAATTACTTACAGGTATAAGTAGAGGTTTTATATGAAAGTACGCGCTTCTGTAAAGAAAATGTGTAATAAATGCCAAATCATAAGACGACATGGAGTTGTCAGAGTGATTTGTGTAAATCCAAAACACAAACAAAGACAAGGTTAAGGAGATTAGTTTTGGCTCGTATTGCTGGTGTAGATTTACCAAGAAATAAGAAAATAGAGTATGCTCTTCCATACATTTATGGGATTGGTCATACATATTCACAGAAAATTCTAGAAACTGTTGGAGTTGATGGCAACATAAGAGTTCATGAACTAACTGAAGAACAAGTATTAGCTATCAGAAATGAAATTGCTGATAATTATCTTGTCGAAGGGGAATTAAAGGGACAAGTAACTAGAAATGTAAAGCGTCTGATGGATATTGGATGTTATAAAGGGTTACGACATAGAAAAGGTTTGCCTGTGAACGGTCAGAATACAAAAAATAATTCTCGGACCAGAAAAGGTAAAAAAAGATCTGCAATTAAGAAAAAATAGTAATTTAAGGAGATAGACTTTGGCTAGGCCAAGAGCTAGAAAAAAGAAAAAATCAAAAGTAGAACCTGAAGGTCAGGCACATATAAAAGCTACTTTCAATAATACAGTTATAACTTTAACTGATAAGTTTGGTAATGTAATATCATGGGCATCTGCAGGTTGTGTTGGTTTTAAGGGTTCAAGAAAAAATACTCCTTTTGCAGCAACTCAAGCAGCACAGAAAGCTGCAGCAGAAGCAATGTCTCTAGGACTAAAGACAGTACAAGTTAAAGTTAAAGGTCCAGGCTCAGGAAGAGAATCTGCAATTCGATCTCTTAGGGCAGAAGGTTTAGAGATTACTTCAATTATGGATGTTACTCCAATCCCTCATAATGGTTGCAGACCACCAAAGCGTAGAAGAGTATAATTAAGGAAATAATAAATGGCAAGATTTACAGGACCAAGAGGAAAAGTTTGTAGAAGACTAGAATTTCCGGCTTTTGAATCACCGAAGTTTGCTTCTCCTAGGAGAAGTTATGCACCAGGACAACATGGACAATCTTTCAGAAGAAAACTATCGAATTATGGAATTCAATTAAGAGAAAAACAAAGAATTAAGTATTTGTATGGCCTTCTTGAAAAACAATTCAGGAATACATTTAAAAAAGCACAAATAAAACAGGGACCAACTGGACATAATTTATTGATCTTCTTGGAATCAAGATTGGATAATACTGTTTATAGATTAGGATTTGCTTCTACTCGCAGTGCAGCAAGGCAATTAGTATCACATAAACATTTAATGGTTAATAATCGAATTGTGAATATTCCTTCATATATTCTGAAACCTGGTGATGTTATTCAGGTTCGCGAAAAAAGTAAGAAGATTGAAATGTTACATGAATCTATGAGGAGAATTCAAGGTGACAATCCAATGCCTTGGTTGACATTAGATAAAGCAAAACTAACGGGTACATTTGATGGAGTTCCGGAGAGAGAGCAAATCCCCGAACCGGTTAATGAACAAATGGTTGTTGAATTATATTCTAAATAATTGAGGATTATCTAAATGGCAAAGAATAAACATTTTCCAGAAATTAATATGAGCATTGTTGAAGATACAGATACTTATGCAAAAGTTCTTGCTGAACCCCTAGAAAGAGGTTATGGTGTAACTCTTGGTAATTGTTTGCGTCGAGTTATGTTGACTGCTTTACCAGGTGCTGCAATAACATCTGTTAAATTTGATGGTGTTACACATGAATTTTCAACAATTAAAGGAGTCATTGAAGATGTAACCGATGTCGTCCTCAACCTGAAGTCTGTCAGATTTAAGATGATAGATTCAGCTCAAGAAATTATCACTGTAACTGTTCAAGGACCTGGAACAATCACTGGGGAAGACATCAATAAAGTCTCTGAAATGTTCGAAGTACTTAATCCAGAAACACATATTGCAACAATATCAGATAATACCAAAATATCAATGGAACTCAGAATTGCTAGAGGAAAGGGATATACAGTTGCTGAAAGAAATATCAAAGCAGATAATTCACTTGGCACCATCACAATAGATTCTATTTTCAACCCAATCACTAATGTGTCTTGGAACGTTCAAGACATACCCGCATCTATTGAGGGACATGAAAGATTGATGCTGGAAGTTGAATCGGATGGCTCAACAGATCCGAAGGATGCAATAAATCACGCAGCAAGTATTCTTATTCAACAACTATCATTATTTTTGTTTACTGATTCAGGTGCGATTCGTGCAGTTAATGAAGAAGAAATCAACGAAGCTCTTGAAGTAAAAAATACTCTACTAAAAAGTATAGATGAAATGGAACTTTCTGTTAGAAGTCATAATTGTCTTCAAGCAGCAGGTATCAGGTTGATTTCTGAACTTGTCGTAAAAGAAGAAAATGAGATGCTACGATTCAAAAACTTTGGGCGGAAATCTCTTACCGAATTAGTAGAGAAACTTGGACAAATGGGATTGCATTTTGGTATGGATATCTCAATGTATATTGATGACGAGGAATAGGAATTATGAGACACAAGAAAAAGGGAAGAAAACTAAATCGGACTGCTAGCCATAGAAAAGCATTAATGAGAAATATGGCTTTAGCATTAATTTCTCACAAGAGAATCCAAACTACTGATGCAAAAGCTAAAGAACTTCGTGCATACTTTGAAAGATTGGTTACTTATGCCAAAAAGGGTGATTTACATGGACGCCGTCTAATTCTTAGTAAATTACCTGGTAGAAGTGGGAAAAGTGCTACCGATGTATTGATTCACGAAATTGCTCCAGCTTGCAAAGATCGTAATGGTGGTTATACTCGAATTATAAAACTGAATAACAGAAAAAATGATAATGCACCTGTTTCATTGATTGAATTAGTTGATTTTGCAGGAGCTTCATCCACTAAGGTTGATACTACTGAAGAAAAAACTGAGAATTCAGAATAATTTTAAGGTGTTTTTTAGATTTAGTAAAAACTTATTATTTCCATACAACAGGGCTTTGAATTTCATAGCCCTGTTTGTTTTTTTACCTCAAATGATTTTCACTCAATTTGTTGAGTTAGAATCTCGTGGATTATGGATAGTAAGAGAGAGTATGGTTACGACGGAAAAAATCGATTCTGCTTTAATGTATGCATATAAATCTGACTACGATAAAGTATTTGTCCAAGTTAGAGGGCGAGGTGATGCTTTTTATAACTCTAAAATCGTAGCAAAACATCAAAGTATTGCAGAAGATTTTGATCCACTAAGTTATGTTATTGAATTAGGACATTCGCTAGGTTTAGAAATCCACGCTTGGATGAATAGTTATATCCTTTGGTCAGGTAATCTTCCTCCTGATAATGAGAAACATATTTATTTGAGACATCCAGAATGGACTGAAGCAAATCACCATTCAAAAATGGATTGGCGAATAGATTTGAAAGCTCCTCAATCTCATCAATGGGAAGGGATTTATCTTGCTCCTACTCATCCTGAGGTCAATCAGTATCTACTTTCTGTTTATTCAGAAGTAATTCAGAATTACGATATTGATGGAATTCATTTAGATTATATTAGGTATCAAGATGATTTCTATGGCTACAATCCTGAAGGTAGAGATTTGTTTGATGGAATATATGGAATTGATCCATTAGATATTGCAAGAGGTATAATTAGCACAAGGTTTGGATGGGAAGAATCATTTGTAGATTCCATGCATAACGCTTGGAATCAATATAGAATTGATAAAGTTACAGAACTTGTTAGTTTGATTAAATCTGACATTGATAGTTCAGGTAAGAACATTTCGTTAAGTGCTGCAGTTAAACCTAATATACTTAAAGCACAGAATCGTTGGTTTCAGGATTGGCATTTTTGGTTACAATCTAGTATTGTAGATTTTGTAATACCAATGAATTACTACAAGGAAATCAAGTATTTTAATCAAGATATTCAATTGATGAAAACATATTTGTCACAAGCTGAATTGGATAAAGTCGTTATGGGTATTGCAACATACAATCAAGATGCCCAAGCTGCTGCTGATAAAGTACTGTTGACTCGTTTAAATGGATTTAATGGAGTTTGCGTATTTTCATACGATTCCCACAAAAATAATCTCGATTGGTTCATTCCTGTTCTGGATGCTTTAGGTCATTCATTCGGAGAATGAACTTTAATAGTAATTTCAAATTACTCTATTTACAAAATAAAGACCAAAATCTAGATTTAAATTTCCAATATCAAATATCCAACATCCAACATCTAATATCTAATCCCCACCCAGCACCCAGAACCCAGCACCCAGAACCCAGATCAGCAACAAATAAGTGTCACATATTCTAAATTTCCTGTAATCTAAGTATTCTAAAATCTGCGTAAATTACGCCTTATGATTTGGCATGTTTTCAAAAAGAAATAATTATTGGAGATAGAAATTAATGTCTAATTCTCGTTTAGTGAAATCACCACAAGGTACAAAATTATCCTGCAAAGGTTGGCAACAGGAGGCTGCCTATCGAATGTTGCAAAATAACTTAGATCCCGATGTTGCAGAAAATCCAGATGAACTCATTGTTTACGGTGGTTATGGAAAAGCAGCAAGAAATTGGAAGTGTTTAGATGCAATTCTAAAATCACTTACTGAACTTGAAAACGATGAAACACTTTTGGTTCAATCTGGTAAACCTGTTGGTGTATTCAAAACACATTCATGGTCACCACGAGTATTAATTTCCAACTCAATGTTGGTTCCTAATTGGGCAAATTGGGAACATTTCCGCGAACTCGATAAATTAGGTTTGATGATGTATGGTCAGATGACGGCTGGAAGTTGGATTTACATTGGAACTCAGGGAATTCTTCAAGGAACTTACGAAACTCTCGCCGAAGTAGCTAACCAACATTTTGATGGCACTCTGAAACATACTCTCACTTTAACAGGAGGACTTGGCGGAATGGGTGGTGCTCAACCTCTTGCAGTTACAATGAATGAGGGAGTTAATATCACTGTTGAAGTAAATCCCAACAGCATCAAACGCAGGTTGGAAACAGCATACTTGGATACACATACAGATAACATAGATGAAGCTATTAAAAAAGCATTAGATGCAAAAGAAAAAGGCGAAGCTTTATCAATAGGACTCCTCGGTAACACGGCAGATGTTCTTCCTGAATTTGTTAAACGAGGCGTTGTTCCAGATGTGCTGACTGACCAAACCTCTGCTCACGATGAACTAAATGGGTATGTTCCGCATGGTGTGTCATTTAAAGATGCTATGAAATTACAGAAGAATGATCCATCAAGTTATATTCAAATGTCATATCAATCAATGGGAGTTCATTGCCAAGCAATGCTAGATTTACAAAAAATGGGTGCAATTACTTTCGATTATGGAAACAATCTTCGTGGGCAAGCAAAAGATCATGCTGGAGTCGAAAGTGCATTTGAGTATCCCGGTTTTGTTCCTGCGTATGTTCGTCAATTATTCTGTGAAGGGAAAGGTCCATTTAGGTGGTTAGCATTATCTGGTGACCCAGAAGATATTTACAAGACAGATGCTAAAGTATTAGAGTTATTCCCGCAGGATAATGCTTTAAAACGCTGGATTACAATGGCACAGAAAAAAGTGAAATTTCAGGGATTGCCGGCTAGAATTTGTTGGTTAGGATACCGAGAAAGAAATCTGTTTGGAGAAGCTATAAACGACATGGTAGCATCTGGGGAATTGAAAGCTCCGATAGTTATTGGAAGAGATCATTTAGATGCTGGATCGGTTGCATCACCAAACCGTGAAACTGAAGCAATGAAAGATAGATCGGACACAGTTGCAGATTGGCCAATTCTAAATGGACTTCTCAGTACTGCTGGAGGTTCAAGCTGGACATCAATCCATCACGGAGGTGGTGTGGGTATGGGATTGGCAATCCACGCTGGATTAGTAATCGTAGCAGATGGAACTCCAGAAATGAAAGAGAGAATTAATCGTGTGTTAACCAATGATCCAGGTACTGGTGTAATGCGTCATGTAGATGCAGGTTATGATAAAGCTATTGAAATTGCCAAAGAGAGAAATCTCAAAATACCTATGATGAAATAATGAAAACTAGAATAAAAAATATTGGTGCAATATCAACTTGGTCTCAAAAGGAGCAAAAAGTTGTTACATTTCGGTCTAAGGAGATTTTGATTGACGATGGATTAATCGTTGAAATTACAAAGAAAGCCAAAAAAGCAGATATTGAGATTGACGCAAAAGGTGCATTGATAACACCTGGATTTATTGATTCACATACTCATCCTGTGTTTTATGGAAATCGAGCCAACGAGTTTAAACTAAGAATTGCTGGCAAATCTTATTCAGATATTGCCCAAACAGGTGGTGGTATTATTTCTTCTATTCGTGGGGTTCGACAATCAGATGAAAATATGCTTTTTGAAGATAGTCACAAACGAATAATTGATTTTCTGAAAAATGGTACAACTACTATCGAAGCAAAATCAGGTTATGGTTTAAATGTAGAAGATGAACTCAAAATGCTTAGGGTGATTGAACGACTTAATGAAGAATCACAACTCGACATAGTTCCAACATTTTTAGGAGCACACGCCTTTCCACCAGAATTTAGTGAAGACCACGATGGATATGTGAGGCTAATTTGTGACGAAATGATTCCAGCAGTTACAGAGGGAAAATTAGCAGAATATTGCGATGTATTCTGTGAAAGTGGTTATTTTACTGTCAACCAATCTCGTATGATATTGAAAACTGCAAAGAAATACGGATTAAAACCTCGTTTGCATGCTGATGAATTTGTAGATTCTGGTGCAGCTGAATTGGCATCTGAAATTGATGCTATTTCAGCTGATCATTTAATGGCAGTAAGCGATGCTGGAATTGAAGCAATGGCGAAGAATAATGTAATTGCAACACTTCTTCCTGGGACCACTTTATTTTTGGGTAATCATGTTTATGCTCCAGGTAGGAAAATGATAGATGCTGGTTGTGAAGTTGCAATTGCTACTGATTTTAATCCTGGTTCTTCAACTCTTCAATCGTTACCTATTGCAATGTCTTTAGCAGTTTTGTATTGCGGGCTCACAATTGAAGAAGCATTTAAAGGAGTTACTTTTAATAGCGCTAAATCTCTAAACAGGGAAGAAACACTTGGATGTATAAAAGTTGGTTACCAAGCTGATTTACTATTTTGGGACATTGAATCTCTTGAAGAAATCCCATATTGGTTAGGAAATAGTAGAATTACCAAAGTCCTAAAAAAGGGTAACGAAGTAAAATTTATTTAACTTCTAAAATTTTAGAAGTTAAATTCCACTGCCAGGTAAAACTTAATTTGCACTTCTACATTTACGCATTCTCATTTCAATTCATCTATGATAGATTGAATCAATTTAGGTGATAATTTTTTACTTGCGCGAAAAATCATTTCATCTTTGGATGGGGGAGTGATTTCTTTTTCTCTTACCAATGAATTTTCTCGATATCCCAATGCCCGTTTATCACCTCTGTAAGTTGCCCATTTATGCTCAAAATGTGCATTCCCAGTTAAATTATCTGATGACAGAATTATGGCAGTCTCAACATCTATAATTTGGTAAGAAGCTGTTACTGATGCATTAACTGTTATTTCGTGAATGGTTATTGTAGCGTGGACTTTCCCATATATATTTCGTTTTTTGGTTTTTCCATTTTTATCTTTGTAAGTCTCTTTATCCACAACAACTTCACGGGTAACTTTTCGTTTGTCATTAGAGTGTTTGGGTTGAGTAGCAACAACTTGTGTTACATCTCCAACTACCAATCGATGGACACCTTGAATGTTACCCAATTCAATAACTGATTCATCATCAACCAAACCAGAATGAGAGAATTTTTGCTCATCAATTATCAAGTTCAACTGATCTCTGGAGACGATGTCAATAAACTCGGTAACATCACCATTTTCAAGGAGTTCTGCAATAATTTCGTTGGTTAAAGTTTCACCTAATCCATTGTATTTATTCTTCCCGGTTTTATTTTCAAAAGGCAAGATGGCAATTTGTATCAACGCTGATTTACTACATTCTTCGTAAAGTGAAGCAGAATCCTTATAATTTGGTGAAAATTCTTGAGATATTTTGAATTCAATCGCAGCTTTTTTATAGGAATCTCGAGTATCATCTTGCATTAACTCAAGACCAGCTTGAAAATGGCTTTCTGACGCATTGGTTTTTGCATTCACTATTAGTTGATCATAATCTTTAACGCCTGATTTGAACTTCCAAGTTTCAACTTGTGGATGATGTAGAGAATTGACCAAATCTACAAGATGAATCAATCGCTGATATTCACTTACAATATCATCCCAAGCAAACTGTTGAGAGGAAGCTTCTAATCGCTCGATATTTCTGTGGTGTGTTTGGATTGCCACCGGAAAAACCACAACCATCAATTGGAGTGCTTTTTCATAATCTGGTTTACTACGCAAAGAAAATACACATTCAGAAACTGATGTATCATAGTTTCCGGTTTGATAAGCTTTTTGTGCTCGATTAATTGCCCTTCCGTGTTGTGTAAAATAACTACAGTTTAATACTAATAGAATGATGAAGAAAAATCCGAATTTTGCAAATCTATTCATTTAACAATTCCTTTTCTTTTAAGAGCTTTTAGTCCTTCACTTTTTGATAATGTTGATAGATGATTCTGGTTTTCATCTATAAAATTGATAACTTTCTCTGCAGAAATATACGAATATTGACGCAATGCCCAACCAATAGCTTTGCGTATAAAAAACTCTTTTTCGTGCCAAGTTTTTGAAATCAACGAAGAAAGTAATGCAAAATCAGTATCCTCTTTGTAGTTAAGTTGGGTTAAAATAGCTGTTCTACGAATCCACATATCATCATCATCAATCCATTTATTAAGATAATTGAGTAGAATATCACTGTTTCGTAATGCTGATCCAACAAGATTGGTTGCAATTCCATCAACTAAATCCCACCATTGAGTTAATCGCACCAAATCGAGATATAGATCTACATTCTCTTTGGTGATAAATTTTTTAAATCGTTGAGCGAACGAATATCCAGCATACCATTCTTCGCGATATTCTGCATTTTCAAAAAGATATTTTATTGTGTTTCTATAATCTTCATTTGTTTGTGGTGCATATTTCTTGAAAATGGGAGGGTAGATGTTTTTCCTAGCTGGAGTTTGAAGCCCCCAAAACGGCATCTCGGATTTCATATAAGCTTGCTGTCGTTTTACAATTTCAGGATTTTGGCGAGATGAAAATTCCTTACTAAGATCGTTCAATAAGTGTTTTGCTACCATTTGAGTTTTCCCATTTGTCGTCTATCTTTTTTGGTTGGTCGACCCTTCCCTTTTTCTCTTTTAGCCACAGGATTTGAAAATGCAGTTTTCAGTTTTATGAGTTCTTCTTCTGGGGTGATATCTTCTACATTTTCTGAAGCAATTTTAGCAGAACCTCGTTTTTCTATCAACCCTAGAACTTTATATTTCCTTTTAACAAAATCCTTCTGAACAGTAATTATTTCATCAATTCGAATTTGTCGTGATGGCTTTACGCTATTCCCATCAATTTTTACCTTACCCGAATGGCACGCATCAGTAGCCATCGAGCGAGTTTTGTAAATTCTAACCGCCCATAACCATTTATCAATTCGTATTATTTGTGTTGAACTCATAATTTATTTACAGATTTATTGAAGAAATACACGCTTGAAAATCATAAATTTAACCATCATTCTTTGTAGTGAAATATACGAAAAGTATCTAAATAACAAATTACAGAATTATTATGCGACAAAAATCAAAATTCAAGAAACAAGAAAACAGAGAATCAATGGGTTATATGATTTTTGGATTAAATGGAGTAAAAGAAATCCTCAAAGCCAAAAGATTGACGATTCACTCGATTCATCTACAAAAAGATAGCAAAGCTGTTGGTGATAAAAAGCTTCAATCGTTATTTAAACTCCATTCAGGGAAAATCCAAATTTTGAATAAGGATTTATTTCTGAAAAAGTATAAAGGATTGAGATCACAGGGAGTTGTTGTTCATTTTGAAGGGAAAGTAGTACAAGAAATCCCATCATTCAAAAATGCAAAAGGAGATATTTGTCTGTTGATTGCAGATAATATTGAGGATCCACAAAATCTTGGACAAATGTTGAGAACTGCAGAATGTGCAGGGATTAACGGAATCGTCATCCCTGAATATCATAGTGCCGGAGTTACTAACACCGTTCTGCAAGTGAGTCAAGGTGCGTTTATTCATTTGCCGGTTTACAAAGTTGTAAATATTCGAAATTTAATGAGACAACTCAAAGGTGATGGATTTTGGATTGTCGGTTTGGAGAACAGTATTTCAGCAAAAGAATGGCATAAAATTGACTATTCAGGCAAAATTGCAATTGTTGTTGGGAGCGAAGGCAAAGGAATTCGTAAAGCAGTTTTAAAGGATTGTGATTTTCAGGCAACTATTCCTATGAAAGGCAAAATTAATTCATTGAATGTTTCAGCATCAGTAAGTGCTATTTTGTTTGAAAGACAAAGGCAGATTAGTTGAAAGTTAGAATGTTGAAAGTGATGTAATTTTGGAATATTTGAATAATGGAGCATTCGAGAATTATAAATTTCTTTGTGATCTTCAGGTGCTTAGTATTAAGATTTAAAAAAGAGAGATGATTATGAGATGTATTATTATAAATTCAGAGTTATTAGGGAAGGGTGATGATGAACTTGGTTCAAAGTTAATGGAATCCTATATTAGAACTTTGACTGTTTCTAAAGATAAACCTGATTATATTCTGTTGTATAATTCTGGAGTAAAATTGATGTCAGAAAAATCCCATACGCTTTTGGGACTTCAAATGTTAGAAGAACAAGGAGTGGACATTTTAGGGTGTGGAACTTGTATAACATCATATAACTTGGATAACAAAATTGCAGTTGGAAATGTCAGCACAATGAAAGATATTGTGTCTATTATGATGAAATCTGATGATACAATTACAGTTTAAAGTTGAAAGTCTAAAATGAAATAGAAAGCAGTTTCAGCAAACTGTCATTTTTAAAATTTCAACTGTCAATCAATCAGTATTTTTTACGATGTGGCAAAATGAATGAAAAATTATCAACCAAACTTTGAATTAGTCATTATTGGAGCCGGTGTTGTAGGTTTAGCAATTGGTGAGTATTTCGCTCGGAAGTTTCCTCGTTGGTCAATTATAATTATAGAGAAAAACTCAAAACACGGTCAAGGTATCTCCAGCAGAAATAGTGAAGTCATCCACTCAGGAATTTACTATCCTGAAAATTGGTTAAAATCCAGGCTGTGTATTGATGGCAGAAGATTACTATATCCATTTCTAGAAAAATATGGAATTCCACACAATAAGGTTGGAAAATTAGTTGTTGCTACAGACGAATCCCAAATTGAAAAATTGAATTCACTTTTCATCTCTGCAACAAAAAAAGGAGTTGAAGGTTTATCTCTAATTTCTAAAGATGAAGCAAGAAATATTGAACCCAATATACATACTTTAGAAGCTATATTAAGTGAAGAATCAGGTATTGTATCAGCAGATAGACTAATGGATGTTCTATTGGCTAAATACAAGTCGTTAGGTGGACAATTATTACTTGAAACTGAATTTCTTTCTTCAACAAAATCTGGAGAAAGTTTTTCACTCAAAATAAAAACTCTACAAGATGAAGAAAGTGAAATATCAGCAAACAAAGTCATTAATTCTGCTGGTCTGTATGCAGACAAAGTATCTGAGAAAGCTGGTTATACGATATGTGAAAAGATTCATTTTTGCAAAGGACATTTCTTTCAAGTTCCTAAAGCAAGAAATACTTTAAACCACCTAATTTATCCATTACCAACAGATACATTTTTGGGGATTCATACCATTACTGGGTTAAATGGTGAAATTAAACTAGGTCCTGATGCAGTATTTATGGAAGACAATTTAGAAGATTATTCCAAATTTCATCCCGTTGAAAACTCATTTAGAAAATGTGTAGAACAGTACTGGAAGCAAATAAGCGATTATGAAATACTTCCCGATATGGTTGGAATTCGTCCAAAACTCTATAGTGAAAACGAATCACCAAAAGATTTTGTAGTAAATCAAACAGATGAAGGATGGATTAATTTAATTGGAATTGAAAGTCCTGGATTGACGAGCTCTCTAGCTTTTGGTCCATTTATACACAAAACTTATTGGGATTAGTTAATCCAAAACTCTTGAATTAAAGCTGGTATTTCTTCGGAAAAATTCAGCAATACATATCGGAACAATCGTAAATTATATCCTTATATTAGTGAAGATATTTCAATTAAAGGTAATAAGTTTATGGCAAAAGTTAAAGGATTTGTTTCGATAAAAATCGAGTTTTGTAAAGGTTGTGATTTATGTGTCAACGAATGCCCACAAGATACTTTGGTTCTTTCAGATAAAATTAATCAGAAAGGATACCGTTTTGCGGAGATGAGAGATGACTCTTGCACAGGTTGTACGAATTGTGCTCTCGTTTGTCCAGAGGCAATCATCACAGTTTACAGAGAAAATTTGAAAAAGAAGGTAGCTGAAGAAACAAAAACTGCTATAGGTGCGTAGATTAAAATGGAAATTGAACAAGGATTAACTAATATTAATTTTAGAAGTAAAACATTTTGATATTCGTTAATCTGTGTTACTTATTCTAAAATCACTAGAAATTAAGGAATTTTATGGCGAAGAAACAACTAATGAAGGGGAATGAGGCAATCGCTGAAGCAGCGATTCGTGCAGGTGTTCAGGGATATTATGGGTATCCAATCACTCCTCAATCAGAGCTACTAGAATATATGTCGAGAGAATTACAAAACCGTGGTGGTGCTTTTGTTCAGGCTGAAAGTGAAGTTGCAGCTATCAATATGGTTTACGGAGCTTCAGGAGCAGGAGCGAGAACAATGACCAGTACTAGCGGACCGGGATTCAGTTTAATGCAAGAGGGAATTTCATATATTGCGTGTGCTGAGCTCCCTTGTTTTTTGGTCAATGTAATGCGCGGTGGACCGGGACTAGGCACTATTCAACCATCACAGGGAGATTACAATCAAGCTGTTAAAGGTGGTGGTCACGGTGATTATAAAATGATTGTGCTAGCTCCAAACAGTGTTCAAGAGATGGCTGATTTTACTTATCTTGGATTTGACCTGGCAGACAAATATAGAACTCCAACTATGATTTTAACTGACGGTGCACTAGGTCAGATGATGGAATCAGTTCAATTTCCTGAATACAATTTAGATGCACATTTGGTTGATAAACCTTGGGCTACAACTGGTAGAGAGAATGGTAGAAAGCAAAATGTAATCACTTCATTGCATCTACAATCGGAACAGATGGAAGAAATCAATCTCAAGCTACAAAGAAAATATAGAGAGATTGAAAAAAATGAAGTCCGTTATGAAACTATTGAAACTGAAGATGCAGATATTTTGATAGTAGCATTTGGATTGTCTGCTAGAGTTAGCCATAAAGCTCTTGAATTAGCTAGAGATGAGGGACTAAAAGTAGGACTTATTCGACCGCAAACTTTGTATCCATATCCAACAGAAATCATAAACCAATTAGCTGAACAAGTTAATGGAATCTTGGTTGTTGAAATGAATGCTGGTCAAATGGTAGAAGATGTAAAACTATCGGTTAACGGAAAAGTACCTGTAGATTTCTATGGACGAATGGGAGGAATGATTCCTCAACCAGATGCGATTTTATCCAAAATTCGCGAGTTATATTCAGCTCTATCTAAATCAAAAATGGAGGTCTAACAATGTCTGATATACAAACTCCAAATATCGAGAAAACTAAAAGTATGGAAAAAGTGTGGGAACGACCGAGTATTTTGTTCGATATTCCAAATCATTATTGCCCAGGATGTGGGCATTCAGTCGTCCACCGTTTGATAATGGAAGTGGTAGAAGAACTCGGAATTACTGACAGAACTATTGGTATTGCTCCAGTTGGATGCTCTGTTCTAGCATACAATTATTTGAATATTGATATGCAGGAAGCGGCCCACGGAAGAGCAACAGCGTGTGCAACAGGAATCAAACGAATTTTCAAAGATAAAATTCTGTTTACTTATCAGGGTGACGGAGATTTGGCTGCAATTGGAACTGCAGAAACCATTCACACGGTAAACCGAGGTGAAAATATAGTCATCGTATTCATCAATAACGGAATTTATGGTATGACTGGCGGACAAATGGCTCCGACTACTCTGGAAGGTGCGAAAACTTCTACAAGTCCAGATGGACGAAATATAGATTTAATGGGACATCCGATGAGAATTGGTGAAATGGTTGCCATTTTAGATGGTGCTTATTATGTAACTCGTCAGGCAGTTCATAATTCTAAAACTGTTCGTAAAGCCAAAAAAGCATTGGCGAATGCTTTCAAATATCAAATGGATGGCAAAGGTGGAACAAGTTTTGTAGAAATAGTTTCAAATTGCCCATCTGGTTGGAAAATGACTCCTGTCCAATCAAACGAATGGTTGGAAGAAAATATGTTCGATTATTACAAACTTGGCGATATAAAAACTCCACCGAAGGAGGAAAAGTAAATGAATAAAGAACTCATTATAGCTGGATTTGGTGGGCAGGGTGTATTGTCAATGGGAATGACATTAGCGTATGCTGGAATGGTTGAGGATAAGGAAGTCGTCTGGATGCCGAGTTACGGTCCAGAAATGCGTGGTGGTACTGCCAATTGTATCGTTGTAGTTTCAGATGATAGAGTCAGTTCTCCGATTATCAATCAATTTGATACTGCAATTATTCTAAATCAACCTTCGATGGATAAGTTTGAATCATCAGTTAAACCTGGTGGTCAGATTTTGTATGAGGCAAACAACATCATTAATCCTTCAACTCGAAGGGATATTACTTCTTACAAAATTCCTGCAGTTATTGAAGCGAATAAACTGAATAATCCCAAAACGATGAATATGATTATTTTGGGAGCATTTTTAGCTTTAAATTCAGTAGTGAAAAATGATTCAATTTTGGAAGCACTAAGAAAAGTTCTTCCAGAGCGACATCATCATTTAATTCCGCTAAACGAAACAGCTTTACTCAAAGGAGCTGAACTAGTTAAAGAATTTGTGTAAATAGTTTCATTGGACTTGATTTACAATTTGCTGAAATGTGGATGTAGATTGAGAATGACAGACAAAGATAATATTGGACAAAGATTAGGTAAGTATTTAATTTCTAGACTTTTGTTAATGAAAGTTGATTTTAGAAGTGAAAAACTTTACTATTCGTAATAGATGTCCATTTTGCTTAAATCATAATAAGGAGGGTTTGTATTCTTTTTTCTTGTCATTAACCCAGGGTCAGTAACGACCGAAATAGGTTATTTTGAGAACACCAGAGAAATCTGGCGTAAGGAAATTGACCATACCCAAAAACCTCTCTCTACGAATCTTTTCGAACAGGAAGAATCTCGATTCAATGTAGTTAAACCGCTTATTTCATCTATTGATAAACTCGATGCAGTTGTTGGTCGAGGAGGACCATTAAAACCAATGGAAGGTGGAGTTTACAAGATTTCAAATAAAATGTTGGATGATTATAGAAATTGTAAATACTCCAATCACGCTTCAAATTTAGGTGCAATTCTAGCGCACCGTTTTGCGATTGAAAGAGATATCCCATCTTACATTGTTGACCCGGTAACTACAAATGAAATGACGGAAAGAGCGAAAATTTCTGGTGTTCCTGGAATAAAAAGAAAAAGCAGAAGTCATGCACTCAACATTAAGCATTGTGTTCGGAAAACAGCTAGAAAACTACAATTAGATTTGGATAAATCTCGATTTGTGGTTGCACATTTGGGTAGTGGAATTTCGATTGCATCAGTAGTAGGTGGAAATATCATAGATGTTAACGACGCATTACTAGGCATGGGACCGTTTTCAATAGAACGAGCAGGTGCTTTACCGTTATCTGGAATTCTCCATTTGGTTTTTGAAAAAGAACTATCAAAATCTCAAATTGTGGATCTACTCTCTCATCAAAGTGGATTTATGGGTTATCTTGGTACAAAAGATTTACGCGAGGTAGAAGATAATCTCCCATCAGATGAGCATACACAATTGGTTTATGAAGCGATGATTTATCAAATTGCCAAAGAGATTGGAAGTCAATATTCTGCACTTAAAGGTGATGTAGATGCTCTAATTCTAACGGGTGGACTTGTAAAATCAGAGCAATTTAAGGACAATTTGTTGCAATATTTCAAATTTATAGAAAAGTACTTTGTGTTCCCAGGCTCGTTTGAGTTGGAGGCATTGGCACGAGGTGCAATGCGCATATTAGATGGAAACGAAATTGCAAAGGAATTTGTATGATTCATTCATTTGAAGAATTGTATCAACATATATCAGGATTTGAACCTATTTCAGTTGGTGTTGTAAATCCTAAGCAGGATTATATTTTCTCAGCACTAGAAGAAGCCCAAAAACTCGGATGGATAACTGAACCACACATATTCAATTCCGATGATGATATAGATGCAGCCAATCAAGCTGTCCAAGCGATTGCTATCAAAAAAGTCCAACTCTTAATGAAGGGTGATATTGATACAGCAACCATCCTAAAAGCAGTTTTGAATCCTAAATTTGGTATCAGAACTGAAAGACGATTATCCCATATAGCTGTTATCAAACCGGCTTCTTATGACAGATTGATGTTGATGACTGATGGAGGAGTAAATCCAATTTTATCTCCACAAATCTTGGATTCGGTAATTCAAAATTCAGTAGATTTAGCAAGGATACTGGGAATTTCACATCCTAGTATCGCTATTTTGTCATTAATCGAGAAGGTAAATACGAAGATTCCTGAAACGGTTGTCGCATTTGAAACAGCAAAAAGGTATAAAAATGATGATGCGATTACCATTGAAGGTCCGGTAGCCTTGGATGTTGCTATTTCTAAAAAAGCAGCCGAACGCAAAGGTATTCAATCAGATATTGCTGGCAAAACAGATATTTTTATTGGACCAAATATCACAACAACAAACTTTGTAGTTAAGTCACTGATGGGATTAGGTAATGTGCAGGGTGGTGGAGTGATTTTAGGAGCAAAATCACCAATAATCTTGCTCTCTCGTTCAGATACGATGAAGGCAAGGTTGAACTCAATAGCGCTTGGGATCATTGCGAATGTTGGAGGGATGGATGTCAGCGGTATTAACAGGTGAAGTAAGCAATATTAGGAAAACTATAGTTGAAAGTCTTTTTCTTTGTGGGTTCGTGTGCTTTGTGGTAAAAGATTAAAGCTAACAACAAAAGATTCGTGTAATTCGAGGTAAAAGAAAGGAATAATAATGGATATTAAAGGAAAACGCATATTAATGTTGGGTGGATGGGGGCTCGTCGGAATGGCAGTTATCCGTCGGTTATCAGAGTATAAACCTGAAGAGATTATAGTCATTTCATTGAAGGAACAAGAAGCCAAAGATGCTTGCTCACAATTAACAAAAGAAGCACCTGAAGTAAGGTTTACTCCCGAATGGGGAAACATTTTCGTCAGAAGAAGTCTGAAAGATTTACCTCGTGATGAAATCTTGAATAATCCTATTTATCGAAAGCAAATTCTTGAAGATGTAATGGAAAGTTTGGACGATGAAAAGCTAACATCTTCATCAATAAACTATCTTTTAAATAAGCACAAACCACACATCATTATTGATTCAGTAAATTCTGCTACAGGATTAGCATACCAAGATATTTATACTGGTTATTACAATTTGAAAAATGAACTGAAAAAAGCACAAGATTCTAACAAGTTAACTGATGAACTTGGTGTGGAGGTTGAGAAAATGCTTTCAACTTTATATATCCCGCAGATAATTCGGCATATACAGATTTTGCACTCGAGTATGGTTCAAAATTCTACAAATGTTTATCTCAAAATTGGAACCACCGGAACAGGTGGAATGGGACTAAATATTCCTTACACACATAGCGAAGAAAAGCCATCTCGTGTGTTGTTGAGTAAAACATCACTTGCAGGAGCTCACACTTTGTTACTATTTTTGGCTGGTCGAACTCCCGATGGTCCGATTGTTAAAGAAATTAAACCAGCTGCTGCTATTGCGTGGAAAGCTATCAATTATGGAGAAATTAAAAAGCACGGACGACCAGTAGAACTCTACGATTGTACTCCAGAAAATGCAGATTTGTTAGAAGGTAAATATTCGTTTAACGGGCACGGTCAGTGGGAATCCAAAAATGATACATTGAAATCCATCTACATTGATACTGGCGAAAATGGAATCTTTTCAAGAGGTGAATTTGAAGCGATTACTACAGCTGGTCAAATGGAGTTTGTAACACCAGAAGAAATAGCGGATAATGTAATTTTGGAACTTATTGGCGGAAACACTGGCTCAGATATTGTGAATGCACTCGACAACGCAGTAATGGGACCAACTTATAGGGCAGGATATATGCGTCACGATGCCATAAAAGAAATGAAGCGACTTGAGATAGAAAACAATGTAGAAAGCGTAGCGTTTGAAATTCTCGGACCTCCACGATTATCTAAATTACTGTATGAAGCTCAATTGTTGAAAAATATTTGTGGAACAATCTATGATGTTAACAAAAAGTCAGATACTGAGTTATCAGAAATGCTACAATCCGAGATCTTATCAAATAACAAATTGAGAATGGAAACGATTTCTATTGGAATACCAATTCTACTGAATAATGGAAAAAACCTATTACGCGGTCCATCAGTTAAAATTCCGGTGCAATTGGATAAAAACAAAATCAACTATAATTCAGAACAACTTGATGAATGGGCGAATGCGGGTTGGATTGACCTTCGTGAAACAAATATGAGGTTATGGAAATCTCGTATTTCCGATATTGTGGATTATGTAAATGGCTTACCTGTAGAGGATTCCAGCTCTCGTTTCCATCACGGAATAAAATACTGGAAAATTGACGAACCAATTGATATTGGTAAACTTGCATCGTGGATTTTCATCTTTGAAGATGAAGGACTGAGAATTAAGAGATAATTTTTTTTTTGATAATTGTGGATTTAGTGCTAGTTTTTATCTTTAGCTGATAATAATCAAATATTTGTTCAAGATTCTTTTTAGTAAAACATAGTTGCTTCTTGTTTCAAGGTATTTGTAACAGTATTCAAAATGACAAATATTTTTCCGCAAAGGTAATTGCGTTGATTGGGTTTTATATAACCAAGTTAACTCGGCTCATTTAAGAACTAATTACTTTTCAAGTTAAGTAAATTGAGTTACAAACCAAATCGGAATAAGCTCTATCTTGTTGAATGTTCTAGATTATTATTGGTTTTTGTTCAGTTTTACAGCAGTACCGTATGCGAGGAGTTCAGCTGAGCCCTGCATTACTGCTGATGTAGTAAATCTTACACATACAATACCATCTGCACCGAGTTTGGTTGCTTCAGCAAGCATTCTATCAAGCGATTGTTCGCGAGATTCTGCCAACATTTTTGTGTATTCACCAATTTCACCACCAACCAAATTTCGCAATCCTGCCATAATATCTTTGCCTACATGTCGAGCACGGATTGTATTTCCTCGAACCAAACCGAGTGTTTCCGTAATGGAGTAATCTTCAAATTTATCTTGAGTAGTAATTAACATAAATTCTCCTTTGTAAAATTATTTTTCAATATTTTTGGAATAATACCTATCCTCTTGACTGGAGAGTCTTTCCTTCATAACTTTGATGAATAATAGTCCAAATCCTGTAATGGCAATTAACCCAATAATACCGTAAGGAAATGAGTGAATTATGCCGATAAACATTGCGATTATCCACGCAAACACAACAATTGAAATTAAGATATATCCAATAACCTCCATTTCATACCTCTGCGAAGATTACTATAAAGTTTTTGCCATAGACTTTTGCGCATTTCGGGCAAGTTGTGTAAAAGAAATACATCTTTTTTATCTCTTTGTTTTTGGATATAACAAAAGTCCGCATTTCAGAAATCCAATTCTTCATATTTTTGTATGGTCCTTCAAAGACTTTTGTCAAAAAGGTCCCCGATATTTTCACATTATTAGCAGTTTCGATTTCTTTTGTAACTCCGATATATAAATCAGCACCCCAAAGTGAGTTTTCGTCAGATAGGAGTACATCATCGTAGGAACAAGCATCAGCATTCTCAATCATTTTCGTATTCTTAATCATAATTTTCCCGAAATTGATTGGTATATGAAAAATACTTCTCACTCTGTCTTTGATGAATAGTTTATCATTCCATACAATTTCTTTTTCATCCCAAGGTTTGGGATTAAATCGAGAGCAGCAACCTGTATCTTTTGTTTGGTTTAAGTCCATAGATATTTCCTTTCTATCGTAAAGAAGTACAAATACAAGTTGGAACCTATTCCATAATTTGTGTGTAATGCAAGAAAATAATTTAAAACAGTAGGCTGTTGTAGTTGGAAGGCAGAAATAATGTGGTAAAATATGTTTGTACTGTTAGAATGGAAATGAATTTATATCATTGCTGTCCAAGATAAATTAGATTTCGTATAATATTGATACATTAGTTTTTCAAGTTCGACGGGAGTTATATGTTTTGGGCAGATTATTCCCTGTAATGTAAAAATAATCCCCCCTACACTTTCCATTGTAACACAATTTGTTCTGATTTGGGTTGTTGATCCAAGGGTTCGAACGGTTTATCTAGCCAATGTTGTAGTTGAGTTTTAACAAATAAGTTCATTTTGAGTAGTGCTAACAGATTAGATAAGCTCCAATTGTGTTTTGCTAGCTGTTTTAGATACTTTAAAATCATAATAGTAATTAATGCTGTCCAAATCTGTATTAGGACTGCATTTGGACTAGTTCCGACGAAAGTTTTAATTCTCATTAGTTGTTACATCCCGCATAATAACTCATTATGTTTAATTGATAAAGAAGTGTT
>CAZSJY010000018.1:27576-32269 GCA_964607375.1 uncultured bacterium | reverse complement strand
CCCCATTGAATTTTTCTGCAATTTTCACAGCTACACTCGTTTTTCCAGTAGCCGTCGGTCCCAATACGACAATTAGATTTACCTTGTTATACGACATATACTTTATCTAAATTACAATTATAGTTTATAAACTTAATTAAATAATAAGGAGTTAACATGCAAAAAAACAAACTTAGTTTCATCTTAATTAGTATATTATTACTTGTCATTGGATGTGAGGAAACGACACATGTCGATGTATCAGAAGATGTGCAAGTAGCGGATCAGGCATTAGAAGATGTATTTGAAGCTTTATATAGTACCGATCCTGAGAGCGTAGAAGATATCGATTTTACATCTGCAAATGAGCTTTATAATGAAGCCCTTTCGCAAAATCCTGATGACCCTGGAGCCAATTTTGGAGCCGGAATGACAGGATTGTTAATTGTCACTCAAGATTCTGAATTCAACCAAGCACTAGAAGATTGGAGTGAATATGTAGATGAAGAAGACTTTTTCGATACAGAAGAAGATTCCTTAGGAAAATTATTACGAATAAATAATAATGGATATCGCTATGGATTACCCAAGTCAGCTCAGGCATTTCGTGTACCATCAATGGTTACAATTTTAGACCAATTACCAATTAAAAGCACACCAAAATCTTTTGAATTAAAAAGGGATGGTTCTAACCTTGAACTTGAAGAAATTCAAAACTTAATAGAAAATGAGTTCGTGAGTAGATTATCTTATGCAATTGAACGGCTTGCTAAAGTAGTTGGAAAAGGATTTACTTTTACAATCACACCACAAATGATGGGAGATATAGAGCAAGATCCTATCGTTTTAGATGATACAGAATTCTATCTAACAAAAGCATTTCTTCATTCTTTACGATCAATTTGTTATACTATAATAACTTATAATGTAAATGTACCTTACTATGATTGGGAAAACAATGAAGGTGATTTTGAAATATTTGAGCAAAATTCTGATTTTCTAACAATTCGATCAGGTCAAGAAAATTCACTGCCAAACGCACACGCGGATTTGAATAGCATAGTTTCTTGTATAAGTTCTTCACTTGATTTTTTAGAGAATGATGATGATATTGAATATGATTTAATTCTTTATACTGATGTGCAGGAACTTGAAAACGAGATGGTTACTGAAATCGGACATACAATACAAGAATTGCTAGACGAAGCTGATTCTGTTCTAAATAATGACACCGAAGTAACAATTTCGTTTGAAGATTGGGAATGGGATGATGGTCAAGAGTCAATCTCTTTTTATGTAGATTATGACGAATATATTAGCTTTGGTTATAGTTATTATTGGGGTTATGGCTACAATGGACCATATTTGGAAAATTATGGTGATGTTCCCGATGACATATCATTAGCTGTGGATGCTCGTTTAACTGTTCTTATGTCTGAATACCAAAACATTGAATGTCTCACAATTTATTGTAATTACGAAGGCTATGCGTTACCCGAAGAAGAACTAAACACAACCATATATTGGGATGTTGAGTGGGTAGTTGAAACAGAGCATAATGTAACTATAAATATTAGTAATTTTTTAACTTCTCCACCTAATAATTTAAAAGAATTACTCCCAGGTTACTCTGTCGATGTAGGAACTTGGTACGATTGGGATTGGCAAAACCAAATTGCGTGGGATAGTGACTACATATCATTTAATATAACAGTAGATGAAAGTGATTATTATGATTTCGATTATAGTAAAGAAATTGATCCTTACGGAAATATAGATATTGATAGTTGGGGAAATATAGATGTACCTCAAAATGTAATAGATATAGTAGATGCTAGATTTGATGAACTTATATCTCAATATGGATCCAATACTTATATGATTAGAGTAAGTATTTATTGGAATGGATACTTGAATGTTGGAGTTAATAATGTTTATGATTACTTGTATTGGGAAGTTTACGAAGTTGAAGAATATGGAAGTGGGATTTACCCAATTTTAACTTGGAATGCCGATACATTTGATGAGTGGATAGGCGCCTGGCCGGATGCTACATTTAGTGGGCTTCTCCCTGGAATGACGGCAGAAAAATTATTTATTGAGATCTTCGAAATGGACGAAGATGATTGGGAGAAAACTTCTGATTAATTCTGAAAAATCAACTTTATATAAGGGGGGAGTTTTTGCTTCCCCTTTTCTATTTATTATCTTTTTTTCAATTTTGTTTTCTCAATTTGGTACTGAAAATTGGCTACATCCTAATATTACAAACCACTATAATGTTACTGATTCAATATCTTATTTAGAATTTTTGAATAATACACATATTGGTATTAGAGATTTTGAAAGTTCTTTAAACATTTATGAAATTAACAGTGGGGTCAATTATAAACAAAAAATAAATAATAATGGCAAATTACATATAAGTTACCTAAACATTTTTCAACAAATTGAACAAATTGATACAAATTTTCATTTTCATTATAAACAAAAATATCAATCCGCTTCAGTAAGTTATATAAATAGTTTTAGTAATTCAAGACAGGTGGGTTGGATAAAAATAAACGAACATTTATTAAAACTATCATACGGAACTTTACTAGAATACAATATCAGGAATATTACAACAGTAGAAATGGAATATTCCAAAATAAATACACCAATTTCTTTGTTACTGTCGTATGAAGATTTCATTTATTTTCCTCAAGATTTATTTAGGTTAGACAATTATTATAAATTTAAAGTGACTTACAATAATGATAAATTCCTTTTTCAAAATACATTGTGGGTGAAAAATTCAGGTATTTCATCAGAGCAAAATAAACTTGAGTCTCCAGAAAATAATATAATTAGATTTGAAACTGGAGGTATTGCATCAATTAATCAAAAAAATAAAGTGGATTGGTTCTATTATTTTGTTGATAAGAAAACAGAATTCAGTTTCTATCAGAACTCGATAAAATTTCTAAAAATTAATTGTTTTAATACTAGAATTCATTTTGCTGGCTTTAATCACACTAAAATATATGAAAATTATAGCTTTCAATATGGTTTTTCTTATCGCCAATTAGATACAAATGCTTCTGCTCGTTTGCGTACAAGTACAATTAGTAATGATTTATTTACATTATTTGGAGCTCCAATTGTAAATAACAAAGATAATGGTTTATTGAAACAGTATAATTTTCTAACTCAATACAAGTTATTTTATAATTCATCAATAATATCATTCAATATTTCAGCACACAAAGAAGAATATGATATTAGTTTAACTACAATCCCAATAAATAGTTTTGGATTACCACTAACAGATCCATCAAAACAAAAACTCAATATAATTGGGAAAAATGCAATTAATTTAGGATTTGAATATGAATACAATTATAAATCAATAATATTTAATCTTTATTTTGATCAACAAATACCTTTAAAAATCTATTATATTGAGATCCCTGAAGATGATCTTAAAGAAAGTACTAAAATATATGGTGGAGGATTGTTTAAGTTATCCATAATTAAATTGTTTTAAGCTACCTAATTTTTAAGAGGAATAAATTATGTTAGAAGCCATCATTGCAATAGTCGCATTAATTCTTGGAATTATTATCGGATGGATAATTCGAGGAAAATCTACCAATCAATTCACAAAAGAAGAATTCGACAATTTAAATAATCAACTTTCAAAAGCTCGGCAAGCAGAAGTGATTGCTAAAACTCGAATCGAAGAAGTCGAAAAACGAATTGAAGAAGAGAAAAAGCGTGTTAAAGAAGTCCGAGAAGAAATGGAAAATGCGTTTAAAGCATTAGCATCTGAAGCACTCAAAGGAAACAGCGAGGAATTTCTGAAAATTGCAGGAGAAAAATTCAAAAGTCTATCCGATAATACCGAAACTAAACTCACAGAAAAGAAAAAACTCATCGACCAAAATCTTGGCGAAATGAGTAAAACTTTGGAGAATATTCGGACTCAATCCACTGAACTTAAAACCAGTTTGGATGATAGCAAAAGTCAAACTGTTCGGTTGCAAAATACTACTGAAAAACTTCAACGAGTATTATCATCTTCTCAGCAACGCGGGCAATGGGGCGAGCGAATGGTAGAGGATATTCTGCGTACAATCGGAATGGTGGAAAATATAAATTATCGCAAACAACAAATGGTTGAATCCGGAGAAAAACCCGATTTTACATTTTTACTCCCAAAGGAAAAAATTCTAAATATGGATGTTAAATTCCCATTGGCCCATTATGACAAATTCGTAAATGCTGAAAGAGAAGAAGAGCAAATTACAGAAAAGAAAGAGTTCCTCAAGGATGTTCGTAACCACATTAAAGCAATCGCCGGACGAGCTTACATTAATCCCACGGAAGGCACTTTGGATTATGTTATGATGTTTATTCCAAACGAATCAATCTACGGATTTATTAATAAAGAAGATGCCAAAATTATAGATTTTGCACTTGAAAAAGGAGTCTTGCTCTGTTCTCCTTTAACTCTATATGCGGTATTGTCATTAGTAAGTCAGGCTACGCAGAACTTTTTGATTGAAGAAAGAGCTACTGAAGTTATGAATTTACTCTCAGATTTTAAGAAACAATGGGACAAGTTTTCGAATGTTATGGATAAAATGGGTAAAGCATTGGAAACTGCTAGAAAAAATTACGATTTACTTTATTCTACTCGAACTCGACAACTCGAAAAACCGCTTCGTAA
>CAZSJY010000018.1:0-27476 GCA_964607375.1 uncultured bacterium | reverse complement strand
CGATTGCGAATTGAATTCACCAATTCCGATGTTTCTTTTGATAATATTTTGTCAGGTCCGGGTTCTGTTATCATATCTACAAATTGGGCATTAAATTTCTGTTTCATCCATTCAATCACAGGAATTTGAACTCGCCCATCCATACAATTTATTGCAGTTGTAAATGTAAATTTTGATTTCATAATTATCCTATTTTTCAGTTAACCATTCTTTAATTTTATCATTATCGGGTATTATCCCTTGAGATTTGATTATTCCATCAATGAGCAAGCCGGGAGTCATCATTACACCAAGTCCCATAATAAGAGTTATGTCCGTTATTTTCTCAAATTCATATTCGATACTAATTGAATCTGCAACTTCTTTGACTATTTCTGCCAAGCGATTACATTTTGAACATCCCGGTCCCAATACTTGAATTTTCTTCATAATTTCCTCTTTTTATATCTTATTCCATTATCGCCCTTAAATGGTTTTCTGTGGTCGTAGCCATCCCATTGTATTTCCTCAGGAATACCTTTTGGAAACGCTTTGCACTTCCCACCTTTCGTAAGATACACACAACTCCCGCATAAAGGTTTTGGTCCAATCATTGTTTTTTTTTCTCTATCATCATTCTTTCACAATAATCATTAAAATATATTTCCGTAGATATATCCTGTAATAGTTGCCATTATTATTGTCAGAAGAACAAACACTAAAGTTTTCTTATTACCTAAAACACTTCGTATAACCAACATATTTGGGATTGATAACGCCGGACCAGCAAGCAATAAAGCAAGTGCGGGACCTTTCCCCATACCGTTATTGATTAATCCTTGCAAAATCGGAATTTCCGTTAGAGTTGCAAAATACATAAAAGCACCGGCGACAGATGAAAATAAATTAGCCCCAATCGAATTACCACCAACAGCATTACTAATCCAATTTGACGGAATGATACCTTTCCCACCTTCAGGATTCCCTAACAAAAATCCAGCTATGAGAACTCCAATAAACAACAACGGAATGATTTGCCGAGCGAATTCCCAAGTGGAGGTTAACCATTCTTTAGATTCACTATTTCCAGTTGCATTGATATAAATTAACCCAATAATTGCTATCACAAATGGAACTGTTGGTGGTAACGGTATCCAGATTGCAATCACAGATACGATAGCTGTAACTGAAATTAATTTCCCCCAATTCAATTTAAACCAAAGCCCAAGTACCAACGTAAAAATAGTAGCTAAGACTGAAGTGATAATCCATTTTGAAGAATAAATTGATTTCCAAAATCTCGATGAAGATTCAGTCCCGCAACACCAGTTTACTATAACGAGAATTAAAATCATCAACCCAAAATAAATTGATGTTTGATAAAGTGGACGGATTTTTACTGTCTCGGGTAAAACGGATTCTTGTTGACTAGAATTTTCATTCCGAAAAATAAACGACATTAACAATCCAATTATTATACTAAACAATATTGCCCCAACTGCTCTTGCAACTCCTAGCTCCAAACCCAATACGCTTGATGTTAGTATAATTGCCAAAACATTAATCGCGGGACCTGCATATAAAAAAGCAGTTGCGGGGCCAAGCCCTGCTCCCATTTTATAAATTCCAGCAAACAAAGGTAAAATTGTGCATGAGCAAACTGCTAACACAGAACCTGAAATAGATGACACACAATATGCTAAGAATTTGTTCGCGTTTGCACCCAAGTATTTCATTACGACATTTTTGTTGAGGAATACTGCCATTGCCCCTGCAATAAAAAACGCAGGTATTAAACACAAAATTACATGTTCTCGAGCATACCACTTTACCAATAGAATAGCTTCAGTTATCGGATTTGGGGTAGAAAATATCTGTTCCGGGAAAAAGTAAAATCCGAGAAATGCTCCTAGCATCACCAATAATGTTAGAATTTCTTTTTTAAAGTTCATTGTTTGACTTTCGGCTAGTGGATTGTTTCAAAAATCCCTAATTTTTTATTTTTCTTCACATTATCCCAATGAAAATAATTTCCATTCATTGCGATATAAACTCCCGCAGGAAGTGTTTGAACAAAAGATAACGCACTACCAAGATTAAAAAGTCCATCGGAACTACCAAATTTATATGGAATTATTGCCCCAGTCAAAACGATGGTTTTATCCTTAACTTCTTCTGCAATAGCTTTTGCGGTTTGCACCATTTTATCTGTTCCATGAGTTACCATAATTCTGTTGTGAGATTCATCTCTACAACGATTAACAATATATTGGCGATTACTATCATTCATATCCAAACTATCTCGCATCATCAATGTTTCAATATCCAAATCAACCTTACAACGAGCCATGTCAAGCATTTCATAAAGGTGGGTGTTTTTAAAATATAACTGACCATTGACTTCGTTATATTCCTTGTCAAATGTCCCTCCTGTGACAAATATTTTAATCTCTGTATTCATTAATTTTCTACCCAAATTTAACTGCGAAATTTAAAACTGTAATTGTATTTCTCTATCACTGATTTTATCAAGATATTTAGTTTGCAATAATTACTTTTGACCAATAAAAATGGATGTTATTCCAAAAGTTAGGTCAATAACTTCTGCTCGTTCAAATCCTGTTTGAATCAGTTTTTGAGCAATTTTTTCTCTGTTCGGAAAATGATCAACTGATTCTGGAAGATAACGGTATGCATCATTGCGAGCAAACAAACCTGCAATTTTAGGTAGCACTTTAGAAAAATAAAACTGATATAATTTTCTAAACAAAACTGAACTCGGTTGAGAAAATTCTAAAATTGCCAACTGCCCATTTGGTTTAAGTACACGATAAAATTCTCTTAGAGCATCGTCATAATGTCCGATATTTCTAAACCCATATGCAATGGTTAGTGTATCAAAAGTTTCGTTTACAAATGGAAGATTTTCACCATCACCTTGTAAAAATGAAATATTTTTTGTTTTTCGTTTTGTAGCTTTTTCTTTAGCAATTTCTAGCATTTTATATGAATAATCAAGCCCAATAACTTTTACAGAATGTTTCTTAGCAATTGAAAATCCTACAGCTCCGGTACCTGAAGCAACATCGAGTACAATTCCATTCTTCTTCAGATTCAATCGCTTAACTAATTGCCAAAGCCAGTATTTATCAATACCAAAACTAAGTAAATGATTAAGAAAATCATATTTTGGCGAGATGTCATCAAACATTTGCTGAACATATTTCTTCTTCTCACTGCCTTTATGGATGAATTCTGTCATAAATATGGTTGTGAATTTACATTAAATAAACAATAAGAATAGTTGCAGAATTGATTGGGGATTAGAACCCTATTCATTTTCAATTTAGATTATTCAGTTTTCTGTTCCAAAAGTAATGTATTTTCGCATAATTTTCGAGGTGGTTTTAACAATTGTTTAATAAACATTTGGAGATTCAAGATGGACATACAACAATCAACAGGTCACTATGCAAGATTAAGACAACGATTTCTTAACATTGGTATAGATGGTTTTCTAGATTATGAAGTTGTCGAATTATTGCTAAAACTCGCAGATAATAGACGAGATCAAAAACCAACTGCAAAAGCTCTAATAAATGAATTTAGATCACTAAAAGGAGTCTTAGAAGCATCTCCTAATAGATTGCTAACAATTAAGGGAATCGGACCCTCAAACATTTTTGGACTAAAATTAATTCAAGCAGTTGCAAGGAGATATTTGAAAGACCGTATAATCGGAGAAGATTATGTGAGATCTTCTAAAGATGTTTTCACTTACCTACAACATGAACTTCGTGATAAGAACATTGAGGTGTTTATGGTAATTTTGTTAAACAGTCAAAACAAAATAATTGACTCTGTGGAATTGTTCGAGGGTACATTAACAACAAGTGCTGTTTATCCAAGAGAGGTTATAAAAATTATACTTGAGCAAGATGCTGCTTCAGTAGTTTTTGTGCATAATCATCCATCTGGAAATCCAAATCCTTCAAGTGATGATATTGCAATTACCAAAAAGTTAAAATCTGCATGTGAAACGATAGAGGTGATACTTCACGATCACATAATTATTGCAGAAGACAAAATAACAAGTTTTGCAGATAAAGGACTTCTATAAATTGTGGACAAAAATGCTAAGCGATACCTGTTGAGCCAGTAATTGTTGACATATCGATTCCAAATTCTTTTGCAGCAGTATCCCACTTATGGTCATCTGGAGTATCAAATATAAAACTTGGAGTTGCAGGAACAACTAACCAATCTCCATTTTCAATTTCACTCTCAATTTGCTTAGCACTCCAGCCTGCATAACCTAAAGCAAAACGATATTTGTTTGGTCCTTTTCCATCAACCATATCGTGAATAATATCAAGGTTGGAAGTTAAAGCAATTTTCTTTGAGATATTATGAGTACCATCTATGTGGTATTTTGTGTCGTGCAGTATAAAACCATGATTCATTCCTACAGGACCACCAAAATAGATCTTTGGAAAAGAATCAGTCTCATCTAATCCCGTTTCTGTTAAAATTCCTTGAACACTTTCTGAAGGTAAGGGTTTGTTGACTATAATCCCCATTGCACCCTTTGAATCGTGTTCACATATATAAATCACACTTTTACCGAATATCTGATCGGTCATTTGTGGCATTGCAATTAATAAATGATTTGTGTACATAGTGTCATAATTTACAGGAATATTTGTATAACTTCCGTGATGAATATTGAAAATAATAAATGCTTGTTTGTAGCATTGCTAACTACCGAAATTTCGGTAACACTATGAAACTCATTAACATCAAAATCAGTTGTGTAATTATTATTTTGTTAGCATTTATGCTAACATTAAGATGTGCTGCATTAGGTTCTCCCGGAGGTGGTCCAAAAGATTTAACTCCTCCAAAAATCATAAAATTCTCTCCTGAAAGTGGAACTACCAATATTGATCCAAAACAGAAAATTACTTTGAAGTTTTCTGAAATGATTGACCCTCTTTCAGTGCCAGCATCGGTAAGTATCACTCCAAACTGTGATTATGTAGCTAAAGTGAGAGGGCGATCAATTACTTTATTTCCAAAAGAAAAATGGCCGGAGCAATATCCAATAATTATTCAATTATCTCGACGGATAAGAGATTATCAAAACAATGAAATGAATCAGCCAATTCAGTTAATTTATTCTACAAAAACTGAGGTCCCTACCTGTGAAATTACTGGGAAATTAGAAAATATCAATGAGAATGTAATCACTGAGGTTGGTTTGTATAATCTTAATAATGGAACTCCGGATACTTTGCTTAGAAAAGTAGAAACCTCTAACGAGGGAGAATTTGTATTTAATTTTCTTCCTTCAGGTGAGTACACTATAGTTGCTGTTGAAAATAAGTTATCAGATTTCGCACAAGATATTCGACACAAACGATATGGTATGATGACTTCCAAAGTTATCCATCTCTCTAAGAATGACAAAGTAGATGATGTATCAATAATGATGCAAAATCCAATTGAGCGATTGGAAATTCAGTCCATTAACTTAATCAACCAGGATTATGGTACAATCACTTTCAGTAATGGAAACGAAGAGCAATATGTGGTTCCTAACAAAGTATCTCCTTCTCAATTTATAACTAATGAAACTCACAGATATGAAGTAGGTGATTCAGTTGTTATCATTTTGGATAAAGAAAATCGAATTGAACGTTATCGAACAAAACCATTCTCTTTTGTAATGCCGGAGAAGTTAGATACAATTCCTCCGAAAATAGTTTCTTCGTCTTTTGAAGATTCAACTTTTCAAATTGAATTTTCTGAACCAATCATAAATTGGAACTATGAAATAAAATCAAATAATAATAAATTTTTGATAGATGGAAGAATTGACTCAAATTTTGTTGATGTGGTTGTAAATCGAAAAAATGCATTCACTTTGGTAGTATCAGAGCTTCCTAAAGAGGTTATAGAGTTACAGTTTCTTGGAGAAACAATTAGAGATCTGGTGGATAATCCGATGGAAGATTCTTTAGTCACTATTACTGTAAACTGGAACCAAATTCCCAAAACAGTCACTGGTGGTAACATTACTGGTGACATTCTGAGTTGGCATTCTCGGGCTGTTGTAATTGAAGCAACCAATATCAAAACAAATGATGTTTACCATACATCAACACATACAAATAATTTTGAATTTAATAATCTACCAAGTGGAGATTATACAATTTGGGGGTTTGTCCAGGAGAATTCGCTCAATCCAGAAATCTACTTTTCCGGAAGTTGGTTACCATATAAACCAGCGTCTAAGTTTGTAATTTATCCGGAACTCATTGAGGTTAGAACTCGTTGGATAGTTGAGGGAATTCAAATTGATTTTCAAACTAATTTTATGGAGTAAGAAATGTATCACATCATTTTAGCCGGAGGGTCAGGTTCACGATTTTGGCCAAAAAGTCGAAAAAATCATCCTAAACAATTGCTGAGTATTCTGAATGATGATTCAATGATTAGGACTACAGTCAATCGTATTAAGAAAATTGATAACGATCCTTCTAAAATATATATAATAGCATCTGAAAAATTATGCAAATTGATAAAGGAAGATATCCCAGAACTTCCAAAAGAAAATTTCATTATTGAACCATCTGGTAAAAACACAGCTCCAGCCATCGGATTAGCGGCACTTCATATTTATCACCGAGATCCTTCTGGGGTAATGGGAATTTATCCATCAGATCACTTAATACAAGAAGAAGATAAATTTGTAGAAGCAATTAACAAAGCCGAAAAGGTAGCCTTCGAAAAATCTGCTTTAATGACAGTAGGGATTACTCCCACTTATCCAGCGACAGGATATGGATATATTCAGTGTGACTATAAAAATAGTAATAAATATTCAAAAATCTATAAAGTTAAAACTTTTGCTGAAAAACCTAATTTTGTGACTGCTGAAAAATTTATTAAAAGTAATGAATTCTTGTGGAATGGTGGGATTTTTGTTTTTAAAGCAGAAGTGATTTTGCTTTTAATGAAAACATTTATGTGTGAACTCCACGATTCACTTGATGCGATTTTTGATGCTATTGGAACTCCACATTACAATACTGTCCTAGATAGAGAATGGGAACTTATTCAACCGGAAAGTATTGATTACGGTATTCTCGAAAATGCTAAAAATGTTTATACTGTTAAGGCAGATTTCACCTGGAATGATATGGGTTCTTGGAAATCTCTATTTGAAGTGATGAATAAAAATCAGAACGAGAATGTAATAAAGGGAGAAGTAATAACCCTTAATACAGAAAAGTCTATGGTTTATAGTCCAAACAAATTGACCGCTGTAATCGGAATGGAAAATATTACTGTTGTTAATCTTGAAGATTCAACTCTAATTATGCCAATGTCCGAAGTTGAAAAAGTAAAAGATATTGTGAAGATGTTGGAATCGATGAACAAAGAAGAATATCTATAATGAAGAAAACTCTGATTTATCAAGAATTTGAAAAACTAGCTGAACAACTTGAAATTCGTTTGGTGATCGGTAAAGGTAGTTTCAATGGTGATTATTGTTTAGTTGAAGAAGATAAATATATCGTTATCAATAAAAATAAACCAATAGAACATAAAATAAAACGATTAGCTTCAGCTTTTTCTAAATTGAATTTATCCGATATTTATGTCAAACCTGCAATTAGAGAATTGATCGAAACTGAAAAAAGTCAAACTCTTTTCTGATTTTGGATTTCCAACTAAATCAACCCGCTTCCTAACCCTAATCCCAACAAAATTAAAAATATTCCAACAATAACCTGAACCGTTTTGAGAGTAATCTTCTGCATTATTCGTTTACCTATAAACGCACCGATGAATGCCGATAAACTTGCCGCAATAACTAAGTTTATTACACTGTATTGCAGTTCGCCAAAACTTGTAGAATAAAATGCCATTCCGTAAACCAACAAACGAGCTATATCTACAACAACTGCAGAGACAACTCCTGTTCCGATAAATTCTTCTTTTGACAGCCCGGATTTTATTAGAAACGCTGAACGCATAGCCCCTTGGTGACCAGACAATCCACCAAAGAAACCTGAAATTGCACCACCAAATAGAATGTATTTTGAATCAAACGAAATTTCTTTCAATTTTGGAATTAAATCAAATAGAGCAAACAGAATTATCAGGATAGAAATTATCAATTTCATTGCTGTAATTTGATGCATTGTTTCAAAAAGTTTATACTCTAATAGTGGTAGATTTGAACTGAAATACTTCAAAATCATTGCACCAAACATTGCAAAGATTGCTGCTGGGAAAGCAAACTCAACCACGACTTTCAATTTTGCATTTCTACCTACAAGATAAACTTTGAAAAAGTTGTTAACCAAATGCACAACTGCCGTAGATGCAATTGCTACAGGTAATGGAAAAAATAGTGCAAAAATGGGCATCAATAAGGTACCTAATCCGAATCCTGAAAAAAGTGTCAATCCAGAAACAATTAATGCAACCACACAAACAAGGAAATAGTCCATTAACTAAATCCGCCTTCTAAATCCACGACCTAAAACTTCGTGAACATTGTTAATAATCACAAAGGCTTTTGGATCGATATTTTCAATAATTTCCTTTAAAATACCAACTTCTTTTCTCGATACAATCGTCATAATCATTTCTCGATCGGTATCTGAATACAATCCTCGTCCTTTCACGGCAGTTGCTCCACGGCTCAATCGTTTGACGATGGTTTTTGCAATTTCTCTATGTTTTTCTGATATAATAATCGCTGAACGGGCATAATCGAATCCATCGAGAATAATATCAATAATTCGTGCAGAAACAAAGAGCAAGAAAAATGCGTAAAGCGTCAGCGATGCAGCAGGTTTGTCGGGTGATAAATCTTTGAAGAAAATCACAATTCCAGCAAAGACAATCACAATAAAATCAATTGCCATAATTGCTTGCCCTGGAGTGATACCAAATCGCTTATGTAAAATTGCAGCAACAATATCAGAGCCAGCAGTAGTACCTTTAAATTTGAATATGATTCCAAGTCCTAGCCCTAACAAAACAGCACCAAGTAAAATCATAAAGAAAAAATCGTTCTGATGTAAATCTATGATAGTTTCAGTCTTTTGAAGGGCTATGAATGATAGTCCAGGAATATCACCACGAACCAAATCAATAAAAAATGAACTTGAAACTAATCCATAAAATGTTCTCCAACCAAAACGAGAACCTAACTCTTTTACGCCCCAAATAAACAAGGGGATATTCAGAAGCAACATCATCAAACCAATTGGAATTCGGTTTCCGGTGAGATAATGAATAGCCATAGATAAGCCCGAAACTCCGCCTGGAACCACCTTGGCATCCACAAGAAAAACGCCAATCCCTATCGCCATTATAAATGTTCCAATGGTGATGAATATATAATCAACTAAACTGAATTTTTTTATTATATCTTCCATTTTTTACCATTTTACTCTCATAAGGACGCCAAGTAACAAAAATCAATGATTTGTCTAAGTGTTCCTGCAACTTGATTCAGCATCACTTTTTCCAAATCAAAGGAGATTCTATTACTTCGTGGTTACCCTTTGTTATATTTTTTCCATTCTCGAAAATGAGATAACCATATTTCCCGTAATGAGGAATTTTTCGTGCCAGTGGAATGAGTTCTCGTTGATTTGATGAATAAACTAAAAGTCCCGATTGCTCATTATCTTGTTTAAATGCCCAAACCAAACTGTGGTCATCAGAAGTCATCGATTGTTTGTAAATTTCCATTGAACCATTTGATTTGAGATATTTTAGTTTTTCTGGAATTACACCCAAATAAACCATAGGAATTTCGAGAATTTTATCTGTTAGTATAAACAAACTAAGTTTATTATCGGCATCAATATGTCCATTAAACAACTGAGCAAGATTGACCCACTCATCGGTTTTCTCCGGAATAACAAATCCAAATTTAGATTCTCCCAACAAGTGTCTTATGGTCATGTCCATTTCTGATTCATCCAAAGTTCTCATAATGTGATAATCATCATCTACAATAACTGTTGTAACACTATTCTTGATATTAGGAATTTTGGTTAGTTCAGAATTGGAAAATATTTTATCAATGCGAGTTGTTTCCCCTGTTTGAATTGTTACATTTATCCACATAGGTTTTACAGCACTAGTTTGTTTAATGTAAAACTCATTTTTTTCTTTTACCAATTCTAATTTTGGATTTCCTTTTTCATTAATCCATTTTTGCTTGAACTCTGATAAATCTTTACCACTGACTTCCTCAAATGCTACAAAAAAGTGTTCGTAACTTGTTTCCTTCCATTGTTGGTTTTTAACCACTAATTTTAATGCTTCCATAAATTTTTCATTCCCAAGATATTCTTCAATCATATGGAAAATCATCGCTACTTTTCCGTATCCAATTGAACGAGATGACATATCCGTACGGCTTACAAAATCTTTGGGTGCAAAATCCTTTTTTTCTGTTGCGTAAACAGTATAATCCTTTAACAAATTTTTTCGATATTGTTTCGCATCTTTAGAAGATTTTTGCAATTTATATAGATAATCAGCTTGATATGATGTAAGTCCTTCACACCAATTTCCGCCATCTCCAACATAAACGGAATTTCCCCACCAATTATGTAACACTTCGTGACCTAGAGAGGTGTAAACTATGAATGGTAAATGAATTACTGAACGACCCAAAACAGTATAAGAAGGCATCCCATATCCAGTTGGGAAAAAATTTTCAACCACTGCAAACTTAGGAAAAGGATATGAAGAAATCATTTCAGAATACATCTCAACATATTCAATACTTTTGTTCAGATAATTCAAAGCTAAAGATGAATCTTCAGGAAAGAAATATGTGTAGAATTCAACATCATTCACAACTTTCTTGTTGATTACCCACTCAGCAGCTGTAACAAATATTCCATCAACTTTATGCTGAGTTTCAAACTCTGATAATGAAATATCCAACAGAGAATTTGCCTTGCCTTGCTGAATTAATTTCCCTTCCGAAACTGCACTCCAATATTCAGGGAGATAAATTTGAGTATGGAAAGTAAGTAAATTCTCATCTGCTCTTGGATAATAACCAGAAGATGGCGACAAAAATACACCCTTTTCAGAAATTGTTGCTTCAATTTCCATCGCGATTTTTTCACGACTAAATGTTGATGATTCCGTATCTTGAACCATCACACCGGAATAACTAACTGAAATTTCAACAGTTTTGGATTCCAATAATTTTCTGCGAATTATAATACGGTTGAATCCAATATTCTCATCAAATTGTAAGTCGTATTCTCTTTGGTTACCACCAATCTTGATGCTGTGTATAGTAAGTTTATCAGATAGATAAAACTCAAAATTATCATCTGTGGTAATTATGAACGTATCTTCTGTAGCAAGTTCATTCGTTGATGGATTGATATTCATAGAAATATCGTGATGACTAATAATCGATTCTGAAAAAAGAAACGAAATCCAAATGAATATCACTAAAATTATTTTATACATTATTATCCTCTTTTTCCTCAATCAAATACGAAAAGGAAATTGTTTAATATTCAATTATTTAACTATGACAAGTGTGTGATTTTCAGGCATTTTTAGATATTTTTCTGCAACTTGCTGAACATCTTCAACCGTGATATTTTCATATTTCTCAAAACGATTGAGTGCTTTTTGATAATCATCAGAATAAAACTCGAAATATCCCATATAAAATGCATGACCAATCCGAGTTAGATTTCTCATCATATAATGACCTTTGCTCGAGTTGATGGTTTTCTCAATTTCCTCTTGAGTAATATCGCTCAATTTACTTGGATTCAAATACGATTTCATACCATCAATCGCGATGTCGATATTTTCAATTCCTGTACCAATTGATGTGGTGAGCCAACCTATGTTTCCTTCGTATCCGTCAGACATTCCTAACGCATATGCCAAACCTTGAGTTTCCCGTAAATCAAACATCATCCTGTATGATAGTAAATCTGTCATCAATGAAAACGAAAATTTATCATCCTTGTCAATTTCAAACTTGTAACCTAAGCGAATTTGTGCTTGCTCTTTACTTTTATCAATAACTTTCTCGATATAGTCTTCAGATATTTTTATATCAGAATCAAATTTGAGAGTAGGTTCTGAAGCATTTGTCCAAACAGAATTGAAAACTGATTCCAACTCAGAATGAGGTAATCCTGAAGAAACTGAAATAATATAATTTTCAGGTAAGAAATATCGTTTCTGTAATTTTGTTAGATTATCAAGATTCATCATAGAAACAGATTCCATAGAACCACTTACTTTTCCAGTTGATGGATGATTAGCACCCAAGAACAATTTCCAGAATTCATCTGAAGCCGTTTCTCGTGCTGTGCTTTGTTGCATTCCCAATCTCATTCTAGCATTTGATAATCCCTCAGCAATGTTTTCTTCAGTCAAAATCGTATTCGAAAGCATATGAGTTAATAACCTGATTCCCTCTTCGGCATCTTTTTCCAAACACTCAAAACGGATATATCCAAATTCAGGTGAGTTGTAATAATTATCGTAAGGGATAAAACCCATATCCTTATATTTGATTTTGGCTCCAATAGATTGCAATATTTTCTGAAGTTCATCTGATGAATATAAATCAGTTTCAGACTCTAAAAGTGAGTGCAATATCTCCGCTCCACCTGATAATGACCCCTCAATAATACTTCGATTTTTAATCAAAATGTGCATTCCAAACATTTCTGAGCCACCTCCAGATGCAGTTACTAAAGTCGCCCCTGATGGAAGTATTGTTTTATCATAAACCAACTCCGTATTCTTCGATTCCTTCGTTGTAATTTCCTTAGGGAACACAAAATTATAATGCCGAGGTGAATTCAATAAACGACTACCAGCAGTTACAATATCGTTCGGATTAAGCTCTCGAATCATTTGTAATTTGGAGAGAACAAATTCACCACCACCCATTGCCAATTCAGGTGCTTTCATCATTGGATAGTAATGAAGTTGGTCAAGCAACGATGTTTCTTCTACAATCATTTCATTTACTTTGAGTGCTATCATTTCTGTTGTAATGGTGGTTGATAATCGGTTTTGCAAAGAAAATAATTCGTTATCAAATTGTGCTAAAATTTCTGATGGTTTATCTTCTGCAGTTGCCATAAAGTCCAAAATCACTTTCCCAGTTGTTGGATAAGTAGTATAAAATACTGATGGTGAAAAATCACCTAGTGTTTTGTTCAGCTCTTCGGTTAACACATCCATTAAAAAATCTGTCTCTAGGGAATATTGATTTGAAAACGCAGGAGCATCAAATACTATCTGACCATAAATCCCGTCTGTATCAAAATTCGTCTGATTTACGCTCATTGATGGAACATAATTTGAAGGAGAATAAGGTTCAACAGGAAATGGTTGGAATTGCCCATATTGATTTTCTAACATTAATTTAAGTTGAATTTCATCAAAATTACCGATAATAGTTAGCAACATATTGTTGGGTACATAATGGCTTTTGTAAAACTTAAATACATCATTTCTATTGAGATTTTCAATGGTATTTGGAGTTCCGAGAGTCGGTAATCCAACACCGGTATCTCCAAAGTTTTTTCTGTCGAAATAGTTTTGAATTTCATAACCTCGGCTGTCTCTGTCCTTGCGAATTTCTTCAATTACAATTCCGCGTTCTTTCTCAAATTTCTCAATGGGAAGAATTGAATTAAACAGCATATCAGTTTGGATATCCATTCCATTTTCAAGATATTCTGCAGGCATTAAAAGAAAATAATCTGTAAAGAATTTGCCTGTGAAAGCATTGGAATACATTCCGTAGAAATCGGTTTCTTTGTATAGCTCGTCTTGCGTCCGAGTTTCTGTTCCATTGAATAATAAATGCTCAAGCATATGCGACATCCCGGAAGTGCTGAAATCTTCATAAGCGGAACCAACTCTGACTGACATATTCAAACAAACCATCGGAGATGCATCATTTTGAATCGCCAAGATTTCCATTCCGTTTTCTAGATAAAATGTTTGTGTGTTTTGTGGAAATCGAGTTACACTTGGAACTTCATATTTGAGTTCTTCCTTTAGTAGATGATGCTGTTTATGGTTACACATTGCTTGTTTATGATGTGCACATCCAAATAGTAAAATGATTGATAAGATTAAAATTGTTTTTTTCATTTGGTTTCCTTTTATTAACCTCGAACTACGCGAAATAGATTTGTGATTAAATTTACTTTGAACTTTCAACTTCATACTAATGACTTACTTCCCCGATACCGTTAATCCGTTAACTTGAATCCACGGAATAATTGATGTTCCGTCATTCGTGCGTTCTGAGGAAATGTTCTCGATATTCATTAACATTTTTGCGATATTGCCTGATACCATAGTTTCTGAAATTGGAAATTTGATTTTTCCATTTTCAATATAGTAGCTGTTTTTTGCAACACCGGAAAAATCACCGTTTTCACTTGGTTGTCCACCAGAAAACCGTGCCAGTAAAATTCCTTGTTTTGCTGATGCTATCATTTCTTGCAATGATTTATCTCCAGAATCTATAACAACTGCACCACCAGAATTAACCGCTTTGTTTAATCCTGTTTTATTTGACCCATACAATCCTAATAGAAATGTTTTGAGTTCTCCATTATCAATTACTGTACTGTTTTGTGCTTCATATCCATCTCCAGTTACAAAATATCCAACCTCAATGTCATCGGAAACCGGGCGACAATGCATAGAAAACTGCTTACTTGCAATTTGCTTGTCAAGCTTGTCTTTGTAAACTGATGTCCCTGTGATGAGTTGGTAATCACTAATCATCGAATCAAGAGCAGAAATAAATTCACCAAAACACTCTGGGGTAATTATCACATCACCTACAAATTTCGCAGGGATTTGTTGTGTGATAACCTGTTCGGTTGATTGTTTCATTAACAGTTTAATATTCACATAATCTTGAAGTGGTTTGTTAAGGTCAGTAGATGAAAAACCTGTATAATTAAACGATGATGTTTTCCTACCATCTTTCGCAGTAAACATCGGTCCAAATCCATACACACCCTTATTAATAGTAAAATCAATGTCATTTGAATTCATCATAATAGTTTGTGAATAATTGAAATCCAAAATAGCCTGTTCTAAAATCACTTTTGGAAATTCCATATTTTTGAACTCTACAAACTCCTTTAATCGAGAATACATTAAATCCAAATTTGGGGTATTTGGTCCCAAGTCAAACACTTTTGGATTTTGTTTTTCTGCGATATCATTTGCAGGATCGGGATTTGCAGAATTGGTAATTTCCATCAACTCAACAATGGCTTTATCAATAGAATCTTTATCCAATTTATTGATATTGATCGAACCTTCTCTATTGTTTTTAATTGCTTTTAGAGATAGATTACTGTCAAAAGTTGATCTAAATAAACTTAACTCACCAGCATCCACATTGAGTTCATTTTTCTCTCCCACTTTTAGTGAGGATGAAGATTTATCAGCTCCAGCTTTTAGAATTTCACCAACACAATATCTTACGATTTCACGATTATCCATTATTTATCTCCCACCAATATTTATTTTGCATTTGATAGCAGGTCCACCCATTCCAACAGTAATTTGTTGTTTCTTGCCGCACATCCCACCACTAGACCAAGTCATATCGTCAGAAATCATTGTAACAGTTTTAAGCATATCAAACGCTACACCAGAAATAGTTGTATTTCTGATTGCTCTTCCAAGTTTACCGTTTTTGATTTCATAACCCAATACAACTCCAAACATAAATTCAGATGTAGAATCTGCTTGACCATTACTAGATTTCAGCAAATAATACCCATCATCAATGGATGTAATCATATCTTCGAGGTTACTGGTCCCTGGAACGATTGCGGTATTTCTCATTCTTACAAGTGGTTCATCGTAAAATCCAAATGCACGAGCATTTCCAGTTGGAGTCATATCGAGTTTTAACGCAGTTTCTTTGTTGTGCATAAAGTTCTTTAAAATTCCATTTTCAATTATCACCACATCTTCTGCTTTTGTGCCTTCATCATCCACATAAACCGGCACCGGACAAGTTTTCCCGTGAGCTGTGTGGGCATAATCAATCAGTGTAACCAATTCAGATGCAACCTTTTGATCCATATAATCACCTGCAACTGAACCACCCAAAACTAAATCTCCTTCAGTTGTATGTCCGATAGCCTCGTGAGACAAAATCCCAGATAAATCTGCATCCATAATAACATCCTTGTAACCAGCATTGGGATGAATTCCTTCTGATTTTTTCATAAGATGTTCATACTGTTTAGCAATCTGTGGATACAAATCTTCGGGTGAAGAAAATAAATCTTCAAATTGTCTTGCTCCTACACCATAGATATCGTAGAGGTCAATAGGATCACCCCCAACAACTACTGTCATATTTATATAAAATATAGAGCGAGGAATCATAGAATATGCTTCTGAACCCGTTGAAGTTACTACTGATTTTTCCATATCCAAGTTATTCATCGCTACCATTCTTGAAGCAAGATTTGGATATGTTTCCTTTAAATGATTATCTATTGTTTGAATAAAATCAATCACTTCTTTTCTGCTCAATCTCGGCTTCTTTGTGAAAAATTCAACAGAGTGATTTGCTGATGTTGGTGCAAGATTTGGCATTCCCAAGTTTTCTTTAGAACTTAAAAATACCGCATTCTTTGTTGCGGACTGAATTACTCGCTTTATTTCATCATCGGTGATGTTTGGATTGGAAGCAAATCCCCAATTGCCTTTGTCATACACTCGTGCTGACACACCACTTTTTGATGCTTTGGCGTTTCCCCAAATATCTCCATCAACAAATGAAATACTATCACTCCGATTTTCTTGAATCCGAAGTTCGGTATAACCACTAAATAAATTTGTAAATTGCTTTAAATCTTTTCTAATCATAATTATCCTTATTTTAGCTTGTAGTGGGTAGCAATGAGCTCGAAGCTAATAAAGTACCAACTTTTTCTTGTTGTTTTCTTTCTTTTATTTCTTTTTCAACTTCCACTCTACAGCGTTAACTTAAAAGATTTTAGTAAAATTCCTGGACAAACAACACCACCTAAGGCTCTCCCATCGTAAGTTTCTACATTGGGATTTAACTTTGCTGTGTTATCTACTCCTTCTAAATTTTCTCCGAAGAAACTATACAAACTATCATCAAATCGCATTGTTTCGATTGGTGCAACAATTTCTCCATTTTCTACCCAAAAACAAGCATAACGAGTCATTCCGGTGATTCTTCCACCGATATTGTCACTCCAATTTAGATAATGCAAATTACTTAAATAAATTCCTGTAGCCAGTTTTTTTAGAATATCTTTTTTATCTAAAGTACCAGTATTCATAACTGGTGTACGAAGCGATTCGCTTTCTCCTGCGTTGTTGGAATTTTTGTTATATTCTTTTGCTGTCCGTGTGCTAATGAGAGTATTTGTCAGTTTTCCATCTTCTATAAGTGATAAAACTTCGGGAGCGATTTCTCCATTTCCGTTAAATCGTGGGACCAATCCTTTTCTGAAATCTTCAGATAATCCAAACAGTGGAGATAATTTTGCATTTTCATTTCTCATTTTGCCAAATGCACTTTGTCCTTGCTGAATAGATGCTTCACTGATTCCATTCCACGAGAACATATGCAAAATATCTGCAACTCCAGCAGGAGCTATATAGGTTCGATATTCACCTGGTTTGAGTTTTTTTGCAGGTTGTTCCATCATTCGTAATTTTTTAATAGAATCAGACATCGTTGATTCGTAATCTTTTTGGTTCCATTCTGAGCCTGCAAAAGTAGATTTTACCATTTTTTCATCAGGAGTGATTAGTGAATAATCCAAAGAAAATGTATCAGTGGCAAACCAATGTTTTTGTCCTGCAGAATTTGCATTACCAATACAAATTTTACCAAAAGCCCAAATACCGGATAAATCAACACCTTGCATAGCTGGAGTTAAAGCATCTACTGCATCTTCGATAGGTAGCAAATTACCAGAGTGTTCTTCTTCACTAGAGCCTGTATCTTCTGGGAAAACTATATATGGGTCCTGTGGTAGTTGAATTACTTCTTTGCGAAGTCTTTCGAGTTCTTGCATTACATTTACGGTATCAGTTTTTTCTTCACCGGTAATTGTGATACCACCATTACAAGTTCTGTTGTTGTGGATTAACTCAAGCGAAATACTTGCTTCATCTACTAAGCCTGTTTGCCGAACTTTTGATTGACTAAACCTAATAAATTGGCTATTTTCTCCGCCAAATGATATTTTCAGATGTTCATCTTTTGAAATCTGATTCAGTATATTTTCACTAATTTTGTAAAATAATTCTTTCATTGTTTACTTTTTCTTTCTTTAAGTCTTGCTGTCATCTGTTAGCTTTTCCCCTTTACTAATTAGCTGTAGAAGTTAGGTCAATCAGGATTTAGAAATTCCCATTTAGACTCCTTTTCTTCACTTCACTTTTTAATCTACTCAGCTAAGCTCCTCCAAAAACTTCAATATCATCAAACATACAAATCGGAGATGCATGCCCAACTCTAATTGCTTGGTTGGGTTCCCCTTTTCCACAATAAGGAGTGCCATACATTTTAAAAGTATCCTTATTTCCAACCATTTTCAGATTATTCCAAAACGGTATTGTTATAGCTCGATAATTTGGATTCTTGACAGTCTTTGTTATTTTTCCATTTTCAATCAGCTTACCATATTCACAACCAAATTGAAATTTGTTACGATAATCATCAATTGACCACGAACGATTAGATTCCATATATACACCTTTTTCTACAGATGAAATTATCTCACTGAATTTTGAGTCGCCAGGTTCTAAATTCAAATTTGCCATACGATCAATTGGTGCTCGATTCCACGAACTCGCTCTAAAATTTGCAACTCCCTGCATACCAGAACGAACTTGACTTTCCATTCCACCTTGTGGTCGTAACAAAATTCCATCTTTAATGATATATTCCTTTGTAGCTTTCATGCCACCATCATCAAATTGATAAGATGCGTGCTGATGTTCCACATTGGGATCAAAAGTGATATTCATTAATTTTGAGCCATATTGTAAATTTCCAAAATCATTTTCTCGGACAAAACTCCAACCTGCATAATTGCGTTCATCACCCAAAATTCTGTCAAGTTCTGTTGCGTGTCCAACACTTTCGTGAATTTGAAGTAGCATTTGGTCAGGTGCTAAAACAATTGACATTTTCCCTGTTGGGCATTCTTCTGCAGATAGTAATTCAATTGCCTGTTCACTCACAATTTCTGCTCTGTGTAACACATCATCTTCGTTGATTGATTCCATACCGATTTGATGGCTGTTCGCCATCATTCCGCCATCAGTACGGGTTTGGATGATGTTCCCATCCTGTGCTGTCGCAGACAAATCACTTGAAATAATCAAATAATTTTGTTCAACATCACTTCCGTTTGTGCTGACATATCTCATTTCAGATTTTACAAATCTAAACAAACCATAAGCACTCACAATTTTATCCGAAGAATTCAACTTATCGTATGCTTTCAGTAGTAACTTATTTAAATCACCAGCGGAAAGAGTATCAAAATCTTTTTGATAGGGTGAATTATATTCTCCTTTTGCAATTGGTCGTACTGAATCAGTAAAGTGATGAATTGCATATTTCGATGATAAATTCGCTTGCAACAATGCTTTTTCTGCTGCTCGCTGAATACTCTCATCACATAATTGATGTGTTCCGTAATATCCGAATTGCCCATTAGATAAAACTTCCACCATAACTCCGTGTGTTGTGTCTTTTGAATTTGCTTGAGGTTTTCCGTCGCGAATAACTCTGTATGATGTTGATTCTTTTACCTCACGCAATCCAACCCAAGTGGCTTTGATGTCAATTTTGTTTAGTGCTGATTTTATATCAAATTGATTCATTGATTTCCCCGAATTTTATAGTTTTTCTATAAAGATAAGACGAGAATTTACGGCAATAAGGCATTGTAGAACAAAGTAATCTACAACAACTGCTTGTCAAAAGTTGTAACACTTCTTATTTTCTTTTAACCTACATTTTCTGTAACTTTTGCACATTGAAAAACAAACAATATGACATCTAAGAAATTAAAGTTAACCAGTTTTAGCTCAGGTGCAGGCTGAGCGTGCAAATTAAGTCCGGCGGACTTGGCTCAAGTTTTGAGTACTCTAAAATCTTCGATTCCTAGAGGTGCAATAGGATTTGATTCATCCGAGGATGCGGCAGTATATCCAATGAGTGATAATCAGCTTCTATTACAAACTGTCGATTTTTTTACTCCAATTGTTGATGATCCATTTACTTTTGGACAAATTGCTGCTGTGAATTCACTTTCTGATATTTACGCAATGGGTGGAGAACCACTATTTGCTCTGAATGTTGTGGGATTTCCAAGTGATGATTTACCAGTTTCAGTACTTTCTGATATTTTGCGAGGTGGAGAAGATATTGCTTCAAAAGCTGGAATTTCCATTTTGGGTGGGCATACAATAAAGGATAAAGAACCCAAATATGGAATGGTGATTACAGGTGTCGTAGATAAAAAGAATTTAACTCGCAACGATTCTGCATTATCTGGTGATCTGTTAATTTTGACAAAACCATTGGGTTCTGGGATTATAACTACCGCAATTAAGCAGGATTTGGCTGATGAACAAATGATTGAATCTGTTCAAAGTGTAATGAAAACTCTTAACAAAACTGCTTCAACAGTGATGAGTGAAGTTGGGGTCAATGCCTGTACCGATGTTACTGGTTATGGATTGTTAGGGCATTTGTTAGAATTGTGTAAATCCAGTAGAGTTACAGCAGAGATTTCTTTCGATTCTATACCTTTTTTAGAAGGAGTTTTTGAGTTTGCTCAAAAAGGGATTGTCCCTGGTGGCACAAAAAGAAATTTAGAATTTGTTTCTCCAAATGTAGAATTTGACAGCACACTTGCTGATTATCAAAAACTGATGTTAGCAGATGCTCAAACTTCAGGTGGATTATTGATTGCAGTTTCAGAAGACAAAGTACAAACCTTAATCAACAAGCTTTCGGAATCAAAGGTGATGACCACTTCTATAATAGGTAGAATTACCAATAAAACTAATTGCTATATAAAAGTGAGTTAACCACGGAAATTTCTCTCTAACCCACTTTCTCCTTTCAAATTTATACTTTAGATTATTTCACTAAAACCAGTTTCTGAGTTTGAGTAAAATCTCCTGCTATTAACTTAGCAATATAAACTCCACTTGGATGATTAGTAGCATCCCAGATTACTTGGTGATAGCGTGCTTCTGTTTGTTGGTTTATCAATGTTTCGATTAATTGGCCTTGTAAATTAAGTATTTGTAGAGATACTGCTTGACTTTTCTCTACCGCAGGTAATGTAAAACTTATCGTTGTTCTCGGGTTAAAAGGATTTGGATAAGCACTCATCAATTCGTAACTCGTGATTTCATATTCAAAATAATTTTCAAGTTGTGTTTCTCCAAATTCTTCCATTACCATCTCAATATAGTTTTGTGTAGAATTTGTCTCAGTAAAATAGAGTGGAAATCCTAAAACGAATACTTTACTGTCACTTGATTTTACACCACAAATTTGATTTTCCCAATCTGCATCATCAGAATCTGAATCAAAAAGATAAATGGCTTCAGCACCATTAGCGAGATTTAATTTGTTTACATTTCTTAATTTATAATCCCATTGAGAAGGTGCTTTGGTTTGATCAATAGCCAAATACGGAAATTCTCCTTCACCATAAGCTCCAGAAAAATCCTCTCCAGTGTTGAATTCTATATCTCCAATATTTAGATAAGTTCGTAAAAATGCTTCATCTTCAGTTGATAATTGTTTCCAAGACGACAGTAATAATTGTCCTCCCGCATCCAGATATTGTCTTATGTTATATGTGTTAAAATCAAATGGACTGTTATTGATATCATCATTATGCCAAACTACTGAAGAATATTTTGCTATTTCAAGTAATGGAGGAAATCCCAATTCATCCACATCCCAATTTGTTGTTTGATAATTCGACAATAGTAAATTGTAGAAGTTATCCACTTCTTCATCAGTTGGAAACGGGTTGCTTTGAGAATTATCCTTTGTTCTATCAACAATTAAAATCCCACTATCAAATACAAAATCTATAGGAATCATTGTTACTTCATTTGAAAATTTGCTTATATATTCCAAATCACTATCCAACACTGCCACAATTTTGTATTGATATTCAACTCCGGGAATTACATCTATATCAGAATATTCATTTGCTAAAATAGGTTCGTTTGTTATTTGCACCCATTCTTCATCATTATCTTTCCGAAATACTAAAAATCCTTCAATTGTTGGATCAAAATAAAAATCCCAAATCAACATTACGGAACCATCCCGAATTTGGTTAGCTTCTTCTAATTCGGGTATTTGCTCAGAAAATCCGTGGTCAAGTACCCAATTATCAGGATCCCAATCGATGTCAGGAAATTCTATTTCTGAAGATAGAGTAAAAGAATTCACTCCACTCTCACTCCACAACAAATATTCAATTCCACTTATCTCAACAGGAATAGGCATACTGAAATTTGTTGTTTCACTACCATTTGAAAACAAAGTAATCTTTACTGAATCAGTTGTTGGGGAAGAATACATTGCATAATCATAATCAGGGCTGCCAATACCATAAATCCACTCTTCAAAAAACCATTCGAGTTCACTTCCAATATGTGCTTCAAAAACATCTTGTAGATTTTCAGTTACAGCATTTTGATATGCATAAATTTCGAGATAATCTTGAATTGATTCAAAATATATCTCATCACCCACAACTTTTCGCAACATATGGTTAACCCACGCACCTTTATTGTAGATGATTCCATCAAAAATATCCCAAACTCCAATTGTATCAAGCGTAAAAACTGAACGGGAATCACTCCAAGCAAATTCCATGTTGTTCATATAGCTATGATAAGAATTGACACCACTTGTTTGTTCAATATACAGAGCTTCCGAATAAGTTGCAAAACCCTCATTCAGCCATCCGTGTTGCCAATCTCTACAAGTTACTTTATCACCAAACCATTGATGAGAAAGTTCGTGTACCTGTACCATTCCGTTTGTGGTGGAGGTTGTTACACAAGTTTGATGTTCCATAGCCCAACTGCTATTCGTAACCTTAGCAATAGCAAATTTCTCATCGATAAATGGATATAAACCAAATAAATCAGAAAAAACTGGAAGAGCTGTTTCAACATATCTAAATCCAGATGGAACCGACCCAGTTGTGTAATAAATAATAGGCATTGAGTCATTTTCAGTATAGTTGAAATACTCTATAGTTTCTGAATAAGGATATACATTTACTGCAAAAAGATATGTGGCTATCGGATAACCTTCAACCCAATGATGTGTTTTTGTGCCATCAAAATTGTTTGTTACATCTTGTAGAATACCGTTTGAAGCTACCACTAAATCATCAGGGACTGTGAGTTTGAAATCAATTTGATTCGCTTTATCAGATGGATGGTCTTTACACGGAATCCAATCAGACATTCCATATGGACAATTTAGAGAATAGAATCCACCACCGGAATAGACAATTCCACCTTCCCATGCTACACCAGAACCGGTATCACCAGAATACTCCATTGAAATGAACAAAGTATCACCTGTTGATAAATAATCATCAAAATTTAAGTTAAAGCGATTATTCTCGTGAATTACTGATTCAATACTAATTTGTTCATCATCCAATAATACAGATGTGATTTCTATTGAGAGATGATTTTTTGCATCGAAAATTATTTCGTTGGTTGGATTTTTTATAGAAACTTCAATTTCAACTGAACCATCCACTTGTTCGGTATCGGGATCAATTTGTATGTCTATTATGTAGTTAAGAATATCATAGTCATTTTGTTCGGGTAATAAATCTCGATTAAATTCAATTTGGTCTATGAACTTATGTTTTACTTGACAATAATCAACCGGAGAATCAATCCCAAACAAAGGTAATAAAACTATAGCCAATAATATTAATCGCATAAACATCCTTCCAGTGTTATTGATTCGAATTAAAGAATTCGATAGGATTATGATTTACGCAAAAATACTATCTATGCGTAGGCGTGTAATCCTCCGAAAAAGTAGTTTCCGTAGAAAGTAATGAAAATCATTACAGTCCCGATAACTGATAAAATCGCTAATCGTCCACCTCGCCAATCTCTATTATATCTTGCGTGGAGTGCAGCCGAATAGAAAAACCAAACTAACAGTGCGCCTACTTCTTTTGGGTCCCAACTCCAAAATGAACCCCACGCTTGTTCAGCCCAAATAGCACCTGCAAATAGTGCTCCAACAGTATAAAGCGGATATCCAAATGAAACCGCTCGATAATTGATTTCATCAAATAATTCTTGATTACCTTCCATTTTATTGATTTTTTGACCTAGTACATTGTAAATAAATACATATAAAATCGGGAAAATCAACAAAATTAAAACATACACCGAACCCAAAAATTCAAAAAATCGCCAAATGCTTCCCGAATGTTGAGATGGAGTAATGAGTATCAGTCCATTATGAGACAGTATTCCAACAATCAAACTACCCAATGCAAATGACAATATAAATATCGCAAATAAAATCCCTCCAAAACCGGATTGATTAGAATTCTTCTTATAGAAGTAACTCAAAATACAAACCATCGGAACCAGCAGAAAACCAAGTATAATAACAAATTGACCAAGAATTGTTCGAGCTGATTCGTAGTCAATTCTTGATGTGAATTTTTGCATCACTAAAAATGCAGTGTGTTGTGGAGTTAAATTGGTGATTTTCAAAATCAAGAATAAAACCACAGGAATATATACCATAAACAGTAAAGCTTTCGAAAAGAATATTGTTTTTTGTTCACGAATTTCTACTGAATATTGATGGTCTTTTAACAAATATAATAAACTTACTGCGCCAGCAACAATAAATGCTCCTGAACCGAGTGCTGCCATAGAAATATGAATGGTTAACCAATTGCTTTGGAGTGCTGGCATTAAATTCTCTGCTGGAGTGCTATCCAATAACGCAGCAGCTGCATTCAACATCACAATAATGGGAGAAACAATTACACCAACTACTGAATTTTTGTAACGGAAAATGACGAAAATCATAATCAATACACCAGCCCAAGACATTAACATTATATGCTCAAACATATTTTGGAAACGGATGCTTCCTGCAATTCCCCATTTCACAATAAAAGCAAAAGTTTGAAGAACTAATCCAATCACGAATAACCAAAGTCCAGTTTTCTTGAAAAATTCCTTTTTCAGTGAAAAATAAAGTGCATAACCGAAAAATCCAAATAGGTATGCAATAAACATAAACCAAAATAAATCCTGATACAATTTTTCCATTTACTTTACCTCTCCAATCTGGATAGTAGCTTGTTCAATTACATATTTACCATCATCAGATTTACGATATCCTTGATATCCTAAAAATTCTACAAAGTACTTTTGCTCGGTTTTTAGTGTATGCATACCGGGCATTTGGCTATAGCATATTTGATAATGTTTAAATTCACCATTCTGTTCAAAATGTAATTTTATAGCCGGATTGATTTCTGCATCAGATTGCGAATTTATCTCACCACTTCCAATTGGCTCAACCAACATACAATGAGGTTCAAATTGGACAATTTCGATACTCCATTCATCATCAATTTTGTATTTTTCACCAAACTTAATGATTATATTCTCTTTTATAATTTCCATTTGTGGTTGTTCTTTTTGTGGGTGAGACACCATGTCATTCTGCGGTATTTGATGTGTCGGTTTTTTGCCTGTTAACTCGTCCTTAAAAGCAATAATTGCCAATACGACAAATAAAATTACTGCTGGAATGATAAAAACTTTGTTATTCTTCATAAACTTCTAATCCTTTCGTTCAATGTAATTAATTCTCTCTCAAATGATATTTTATTTTTGGTAGTTCTTCCACCGATATAAATTTTATTTTCTTTGATAACAATAAATATATCTTTTCTCCAAAAGAAAAAAGATACCATCAATCCCACAACACCAAATAACATCCCAAGATAGATTACAGATTTTCCACTATTCACTTTAAGACTAAAACCGGTAATCCAATTCGTTCTGTCTTTCATATTTGTTCGCATCGATTGGATTTGTTTCCAATTTGGATTGTTTTGAGCATATTCAATTGGTTTGTAATCGGATTGATGAATACTCAAATTCTTATGCAAAAACGGACTATTTACAGTAACTTCGTGACTTGCAAATTGTTTGTCAAGATGATCATATACTTTTATGAAAGAACGAAAATCGGAAATATCAGTTCCAACACCTCCTTTGTAATAACCAAGGCGGAAACTATCCACAACCACAGTAATAAATTCATCTTTTGATGTTGGAATTTTCCACGAACCAAATTCTGAATATTTCTCTAAAAATTCTATAAAATCAGTGTGATGTTCGCGAGCTATCATATATTGAAATTCCTTTTTACTGGTAGTGCTGTAAATAAGTCCCCCAATTACAATAATGAGTAATCCGATATGCGTTATCAAATGTCCGATACCACTCCATCGAAATTTACTTGCGGTAATTTGAATCGATTTTGTGGATTCTTGAACCTTTGGTGAGAAAAATTGTTTTTTGAGCAATGAAACGATTTTGAACAAAACTCCATCACTTTTATTTTTTGTATAAAGATTGATTTTCATCATTTCAATTTCTTCAACTGACTTGAATCTTGACTTTGACATTGACCGAAAAACAGGTCCGATATTTTGAATTACACACAAAAACAAAGATAAAACCAAAAGCCAAATCAGTGTCATATACCACCAAGAGGAATATGGAGAATGTTGCTGTAGGATTCTATATACAATTGATGATTTCCCAAAGAAATCAGGATATTCATTCATCAACATTGATAATAGCGATACTGCTCCCAAAACAATCAGGATAATTATCGCAAATTTCATTGAAACCAAAAGGTTCCAAAGCCCGGTAAATATATTACTTTCTTTTTTTCTCATATTCCAAATTTTCTATATAATCGACTCTAACGAAGTGTGAAATTTAATATGTATCAATCTTCTTTTGGAAAGATTATTGAAAGGTTAGAATGTTCTAATATATGGTAGGCAATCACTATAAAGACCACCATCGTACATTATAAATCCACTATTTGGGTTTGAATAAGTCTCCTCTCAGAGGAGACCTGGCGTCCAGCCTGCTCACGAACAAAAGTGAGTGCGAGCAGGAAGCCGGGAGGTGCTCCTTTTTCAATACCCACAGTTTAAACTGTGGGTTGCTTTATGTCCTTCACCATAATGTTTTCTCAAATTTTCTCGTCGATTTTGCCTACGGCAAAATAAATAGACAAATAGACAAATAGACAA
>CAZSJY010000017.1:0-33974 GCA_964607375.1 uncultured bacterium | reverse complement strand
AAAATTACAAGAAGTATTTGTTGCTGATCTGGGTTCTGGGTTCTGGGTTCTGGGTATTCTAAGATATGGTCAATACAGATGTAAAACTTTCAACTTATTTCACACATTAAATTTAAAGAAAATCACATCTCCATCTTTAACAATGTAGTTTTTTCCTTCTTGACGGATGAGTCCGTGTTCACGGAGAGAATGTTCAGATTTGTGTTCCAATATATCTTCAAATTGATACACATCTGCTTTTATAAAACCTCGTTCAAAATCGGTGTGTATTTTACCGGCAGCTTGTGGCGCTGTAGATCCTTTGTTAACCGTCCACCTGAATTTCGCTAGAGCACTATTCTCTTTCTCTAGTTCAGCTACTACTCTATCAAGATTAGTAACACTCTGGTGGCAACTTAAAGTCATTAGTATAAGGATTAAATGAACTCTCTTAAATTCAATCACCTTTAAGATACTTTTGAATCGGTTCATCGTGATATTACTGTATTCACATCTCTAGTTGTGGATTACTAGAATATTCTATCTCTATTAAACATTTTATGGTCTCTCAAAGCACTATGTACAAATATATTTTTGTAAGAAGTAGTTAATTTTAGGTAGATTTCCATAGAATCATTGTTACAGCTCGATTCTGATAACAGTTTCTGCAGGTTTAGACCGAATAACTCTTATTTTTCCTTTGTGAATATCCTCGATAATTCTTCGAGTGAGGCTCAATCCTAAACCCCACCCCCTTTTTTTTGTGCTGTATCCCGGTTTGAAAATATTGTTACGATTTTTCAGTTCAATCCCTTTTCCATTATCGATTACATCTAACATTGTCCTGTTTTCAAATGATGTTATATTTACTTCAATTTTACCTCTATCTGAATCACAAGCATCAATCGAATTTTTTACCATATTCTCTAATGCCCAAGACAACAATACTTTTTCCCCAAAAATCGTGGGTTCATCTCCGGTAACTATTATTTCTGTTTTGGACATTGATGATAGTCGAGTTTTCATATATTCGACAACATCAGTGGTCATTTCCTTAAGATTGAATTTGGTAAGTTTTGGTGATGAACCAATTTTATGAAACCTATCTGAAATCTTACTCAATCTACTCACATCTTGATCCATAGATTTTAGAATCATTTCTTTGTCAATTTCATCATCTTCGAGTAATTTTAACCAACCCATTAGAGATGATACCGGAGTTCCAAGTTGATGAGCTGTTTCTCTTGCCATTCCTACCCAAATATAATTCTTTTCACTTCTTCGAAGTACTTGAAATCCTAATAATGTTAGCATCAAAAATACTATTGCAAATCCAATTTCCAAGTAAGGCATCCACTCCAGCTTGCCTACCATTGCCGTATCTCCAAAGTGGATTTTTCCAATTTCTTGATTGTTCCACATAATTGATAATGGAGTAAATTCTCTATCCATTCTTTCAATAATTTGTTTAATAGTGAATTTGAAATTAGGTGAATTCTCATCTAAGTCAATGTTGAGATTCTTCCAAGCAGATATTTCATTTGCTGTAGTAACAATTATTGGAAAATTCATTGATGGTAACAAAAATTCCATTACATATTTAATATCTTTAGCGTCCGGTTTATTTATAGCTTCCACATATATTTTAGCAAAATATTCCGCTTGCTTCTGTGAGTCGCTACGGAGCTCATCAATCAATTTTTGATTGAGCCAAAAAACTCCCAATATGATACAAATTCCTACAAGAAAAATGCTTAATTTTATTTTAAAAGAATTACTTCCTATCATTTTTCAAACTCCTAATATTTGGTAAAAATATCAATCCTAATGTTAATAAAAAGGATATATAAGAAATAAGTTTACCAATCAGAATATCTGTTGGTACAAAGTCCATTTTAATTTCGTTGTTTCCGGGAGCAATAAAAACTCCTCGTAGAACAGAATTTACCTCGTAAATCTTTGCACTTTCTCCATTAACTTTAACCTCCCAACCCTCAGGATAAAAGATTTCACTGAATATCAAAAATTGCTCTTTTTCTGAATGAGTATTTACAACAATATGGTCAGGAGTTTTTGAAACTATTTCTAAGGTTGAATTATTCATCATAAAAGATATTTCATCAGTTTCATCAGAAACAAATGAATGTTGTATTGGATTAAACTCAGGATGTTTTAGCAACTCGAATTGTTCAGTAGAATTTGGAATGCTCCTTATATTTTCAGCAAAGAACACCCTTCGAGAAGCTATATTCATTTGATAAACCATTGCATTTCTATATTTAGCATTATGATACAATTTACCTTCAAAAACTTTTGTAAATGCAGGATGATTTATTGGAACTACAGAAACAAGATATTTTACATTTAGCATTTGAAGAATACCAATGGAATTAAATCCAACCTCAGACATCAATTGATTGTAATTATTGAGTTTTGCTGGATGATATCCCATAATACTTTCAATGTTAAAAGCCGACCATCTGTTTTCATTCGCTAATTCTCCAATGGGGAAAATTCTATAATCACTTGTATCCTTCTTTAGAAACTTAATGATTTCATCTTCACGCAAATACTTTTTGATCTGACTAGATTTATTTAATGTAATTGATCTGTAAGAATCTTTTGATGGTTGAATAATTTTAGAATCAACAATACCCAAATCAATAATTGAAAGAATGATGATCCCACCAAATACTACATTTTTAGAAATCCAATTTTTCCCTGCAATCCAAAGGAGAAGAAACCCAACAAGAAGTAAAATTATTATTGTAAATGTATCTTGTGAAATCAATTCAGTTCTCAAGTTACTTATCACTTTGGATTGACTTCCAGGAATGTCAATCAACTTTATGAGTTTTGAACCAAATAATAGTAAAACTATGGATAGACCACCTAAACCACCAAAAATATAAAAGGTTAGTTTTTTAAACTTATCAATATTCTCTCGAAGATAGTTCAATCCCAAACCCGCCAATATCGCGACTGAAAATTGGACCAAAATCAGCAACATTGCAGGTACACGAAATTTTTTGAAAAATGGGAGATATTCATAAAGTAGTGAATAGAGGAAGAAATGCTTTCCGAAGGATAGTAACAAGGAAAGTATCGCTGTAAATATCAATAAGATGCGAACTGTTCCTTTGCATTTAACAGCGCCAATTATAGCCAATATCAATATGAGAATCCCCATATAATTAGGATAATCTGTAAATGGCATATTCCCCCAATATGTAGCCCCGCCAAAACCATAGAATGAAGGGATAATAAAAGTCATCATCTCTCCAAAACTAAATGACCATTGAGTAGCATACTCTAATCCTGTACCACCTCCGGAAGATATTGCTCCCCTAATTGAATAAGGAGTGTATGATATCGCAGGAAGATAAATGGATAATGCTATTCCAATTCCTATTACCAAACCAACAAGAATGTATCCAATAGATTTTATCTTTTTAACTTCTTTTGTTCTAATCCATTGGATAATTTCAATCAACAAATACAAACCTACCATTAACCAAGTGTAGTAAGCAATCTGAACATGTGCTCGTTGAAGTTGTAACCCTGAAAATAATGCAAGCAGACCAATGTTTCTGAAGTTTTGCTCTTCATTAATTCTCCAAACCGCCCAAATTACCCAAGGGATGTATGCAGAAGTCATCATTTGACTTCCGTGTCCGTGAACGACCATTGTAGTCAAGTATGGAGTCAACATAAATGCAACACCCCCAAGTGTAGCACTAAATATGTCAGTTTTTAACCTGCGGAGTAGAAGAAAACATCCCATCCCTGCAAAAACAAAATGGAAGATATAATTCCAAAATGCAGGCATCCCGAGCATTCTAAAAAAGTTTATCGCTGAATTTGGTATATAAAAATGCGAAATATTTTGAAATGAATGAACTGATGGTAATCCACTAAATACCCAAGGTAACCATAATGGATATTCGCCGTTTTTCTCAATTGCAAGTTCAATTCCTGTTTTTATTGCAGTTGGGGACATTGAATCTGGTCCGACAAATGTATTATCACCCAACAATAATTTCTGAAACAAGAAACTGGATATCGCTGCAAAAATCACTAAAACTGTTAGGTAAGTTTTCGTATTAGAAGTTAGCATTTTCATTTTATGCCCTTTTTCTTAGTGATTGACCAATTACTTTCATCGCATAAATAACTTCTTTGTCATCATCATCAAACTTGAACATCCATAACCAAAATAAATAAACAGCAAATGTAACCAATACAGCAAGAAGTAAAGTGATTATGGTATGATATTGCATGATGTAAGGTTTAATTATCATTAACAAGATAAAGGTAAACAATCCTGCAAAAATAGACTTTAAGCTTTTAAGGCTAAAGGACTGTATCTTGTTCAAAATGATGTTTTGAGTCCACCTCAATAATCCCAATATTGATAACGAGATTAGAGTTGCAATTGCAGCGCCATTAATCCCAAATTGTGGAATCAAAATTATATTAAGAACGATATTGACTATAGAAACTATTAATGCATTAATGAGATTTACTTTTGAGTACCCTGTCATCGTCAAAGATGAACCAGCAGTACCGAATATCGATTGAACGAAAGCTCCAATTGTTAGTAAAATCAAAACAAAAGAAGAATCAAGATACTCAGGACCAAACAATAGCATAACTTTCTTTGAAAATAAAACGAACAATATTACAAATGGGATTGCTAAAGAAATAATCCATCTTGTTGACAATTTGTAGATACTGTTCATTTTAGTGAAATTCTTTTGAGAATGATATTGAGACATCATTGGGGAAAATATACCAAGCACTGCTAACAATATTGTCCTCATCAAACCCGCTGTTCTTGCAGCTGGATGATACAAACCAACTGTTTCTGTATCTGTAAAATACCCAAGCATCATAATGTCGGTCCAGTGCATAATAGCCCCGATAATTGCCACAAACATTAAAGGGATTGAAAAAGTAATTAAATCACCAGAAAATGATGAGGACATGCAATTAGTTACATTAACTCCAACCATCTTGTTAAGAAAAACAAATATGACTACAAAACCAACAATTGCTGATACAATAGCTGGTAGAATAATTGTCATTTCTTTCGATAGACAAATAAAGGAACCTAACATTACAATCAGCAAGATAACAGGATTGAGCATATCAGTTACAAATATTCTGTATTTCAGAAGTTTAAAACCCTGTGTCGCAGAACTCATAATCAAAGTTAAAACCCCAAATGGTAAAGTTATTGCGTTTGTAATCAATACAATTTTAAGAAGTGAAGAGCCTTGAAATACATGAATTACTAACCAACTTGAAACAGCAATTTGGATCCCCATAAACAGAACTCCAAAAATCAATCCCATTTTAATTCCGGATTGAATATATTTCTTTTGTAATTCTATTTCATTGGCGTTTTTGCTGACAAACCTAAGGACTCCCGTATCAAGTCCCATTTTACCAAAAACTTCTGAGATTCTTGTTACTGCGTTTGCAATTGAATATACCCCTAAGTACTCAGCTCCAACCCATCTAGCCAATAAGGCTGTAAAAATGTAACGGATAAATTGTCCAAAACCCATCCCGATAAATGAAATAGATGATTCTTTGGCTATTTTTTTTGCTGGAGAGAAGTTCGGCAAAATACTATTTTGATGTATTTTTGTTAATCATCATTGCATTTTTAAGTATTTGTATAAATCTCTTTTTAGTTAAATCTTTAGAAAATACTTTTTTGATACCCCATAAACGCCCAATTGTAAGAATAAATCCGTATATCATCAGTACTAAATAAGATAGAGTGTACTCAAATTCAATATGATTCTTGAATAAAATATACTCAATAAAAAGCACTATTGAAATCACATTCATAGAAGCAGGATATCTAAAAATAGACTGAATAAATGATCTGCGACCTATTGCCCCAGCACTTCCCATATCGATGTAACTTTTAGAGTTATCAATTTCTTTTGCAAGAAAAGTGAAATTGTACTGTGGATTATCAGTTTCCATAATCATTGAATCTACTATGGATAGCATTGTGTTGCGTTCTAATCTTAAAGTTAATAAAGCAGTAATAAAACCAATAATCAATACTTCAATTTGTCCGGTTCGCATCCAAATACCAAAAGCAAATGCGTATAAATAAGCAGGAATTACTAGAACATGCCCAACTAAATCTAAGAAAACACCTTTAACAGATTGTTGATTTTTCCATCGAGCTACTTCTCCATCACTACAATCTAAAACATAACCAAGTTGCAATAGAAATACTCCTAATAAAGAGAGATTGTAATCACCAAATCCAAGTGATATTGCACCCGTAATACCTAGTATTTCTTGTACAATTGTAACTTGATTAGCTGAAATTGGTGTCCTAACAAAAATCCAAGTGAACAAAATTGATATTGGTCTAATGAAATATCGTGCATAAGGTTCAGGTTCATGAGATTTTCTAGTTACTTTTTTGAGATTTGCTAAAGTTGGTTTCATAATATTCTACTTAACTTTGTTTAAAATCTTGTATCCATTTTGAATTGTCAAATATCCACCAATGACCGCACCATAAATACTTATCCAGCCAGGATTTGTAAAAAACAAAGATACTACAATTACAAAATTCCTAATTGGATAACTCCAAAATATAATACCAAACTTCAGTTTTACCGATTTGTTCGTGTTAGATTTTTTCGGTTTTATTTGCTTTTGTTGAGTTTTAATAATCCAATCGAAAACTAAAGATATTGAAACTACTATCATACTGATAAATGCAAACCACATAAATGAAGTATCAAACAAGAGAACAAATAAAAGTGCAAAAGTTATGATATCCTTTAATGCATCCAACAGTAGATCTAAATATTTCCCGTATTCTGATATGATTCCCTTCTGTAAAGCTAGTTGACCATCTACACAATCGAGCACAAACGAAAACCAATATATTGAACAGGATATCAAATATTCACCTTTAAGTAGATAAAATCCTGCACTCAAATTTAAGATAAATGAAATCCAAGATATTGAGTTTGGAGTAATTGAAGTTTTAGTAATCAAAGCAACTATTACAGAGGCAATTCTACGGCATATTTGAACAGTCCAAAAGTCAATCACATTACTTTTTGAAATTGAACTTCTGTAATTTGATCTGATAATATTTATGAATTTTGACATATTATAATTTTTGTGCAAGTATCATCAGATGTTTAATATTAACAAAAATATCATTATTTACTTCAGAATAATTCACCAATGTTCTGTACTCATTTGAAGTTTGTTGATGCCTTTTAACTATCTCCTCTTTCTCAGTTTCTTCTGTGCAAGTATTGTTTAACCAATTCATCACACTTTGCGATTCTAACACAAAATCTGTTTGATTTACAATTGTAAAATTAGAAAATAATTCGATTATCTCACTTGTTTTAGGATAGTGTATGTTTCTATTTATTAGCCAATCGTACTCCTTAGATATCTCATCTGAAAAAGGGATAACTTGTGAAAAGAGAAAATACCCATAGTTATCCAAGCATCTTTCAATTTGGGAAACCACTCGTTGTGGATTATCCAAATAATGAAGCACATTCCGCATATAAATCAAATCAAAATAATTATCGGAAAATTTCAAACAATGAGCATCCCCAACATGTGTTTCAATTCTAGGATGCTGAATTGATGACATCATTTCTTCTGAGATATCAATTCCTGTAATTTTTTGAACTCTATTGATCATTTCCAATGCTACTACACCTGTTCCAATTCCTATTTCCAGTATATTTTGGAAATTGTATTGTGGTAACAACGACAAAAATGCATCCATAAAGGATGTGTTTTTTACCCAATTTGTACTATTGTATTGTTTTGATCTTGAAGCCCAATATTTCTCTTCGTACTCTTTCATATTTACATAAACTTCTATTATCTGTGTTTAAAATACAATTTCAAATTACTTTTAATTCTTCTAAATATTTTCCTAAATGTAAATGCTCCACCAAGGGATGCTGATACTTTATGCCAAATTTTTGATGATGGTATAAAATATGACTGTAATCCAACTTTTTTTGCCCGTAAACATAGATCGACATCTTCAGAGTACATTCCAAATGATTTGTCAAATCCATTTAGTCTATTAACCGTTTCCCAAGAAGTGAATAAACAGCATCCAGTGATGTAGTCGGTTAGCACCTCCTCTGAATACTCAACGCAATCAATTTTTCGTATTCCTTTATGGTAAATGTTAAATGGAAATTTTACCACCCCTCCAGCAAACCAAATTAAATTCGGTTTATCAGCATAAAATATTTTGGGACCGTATATGTTGTTTTTGCCAAATTTAGTTGAAGCATCTACTAAATTATCAATAAAATCAGGTGCAACTATCGTATCATTATTCAGAAAACAAACGAAATCTGATGGATTTTCTTTCAGAGATTCAAATCCCCTGTTGTTGCCTTCAGCATACCCATAATTTTGATCTAAATCTAATATCCCAACTTTAGGAAATTGTGTTCTTACAGTATCTACAGTATTATCAACTGAACAATTATCAACTAGTAAAATTGATGAGTTTTGATAGGTTAATTTTGATAACGACTCCAAACATTGAACTGTTAAATCTTTTCCATTCCAATTCAGAACTATTATTTTAACCGAAGGGATCATTATTTTGTCATCAATTCTTCGATTCCTTGTACAAAATTCTCCCAAGAAAATCGTTGTTTATATTCTGAAACAGATTTTTGCATTTCTGCAAATTTACCCGAAGATAAATTTACTAACAAACACTCAGCTAAAGTAGTTGGATCTTCTGGTGGAATTAGAAATCCCGACTCACCATCAATTACCATTTCTGGTAAACCACCAACGCTACTTACTACAACTGGTTTGTTAAAATGATAGGCAATTTGTGTGATTCCACTCTGTGTAGCAGTGCGGTATGGTAAGGCTACAACATCGGCTGCAGAAAAGAATTTAGCAACTTCATTATCTGGAACATACTCACTTATCCAAGTAAATACATCATTAACACCACAATCAGTAATCAGATTTCTATATTTCTCATTTCCTTCGTAAGATTCCCCAACTGCAATAACTCTGAAATTATCCATCTTCTTTTTTAGTATAGCAGTTGATTTTATAAGAATATCCAATCCTTTATATTCTCTTACATAACCAAAATATAATATGATGTATTTCTTCTCAACACCAAGCAAGTTCCTTGCATCTTCTTGTTCCATTGAATTCCCAAAAACATTGTAAACAGGATGATACAATTTTAGATATTTAGGATTATTAAGGAATTTTTTTAAATCTCTTTCTACTTCACCTGACATAACAATAAAGCTGTCCATACTCTTCGTAAAATATTTAGTCAGAATATTGTCAACTAAATGTCTTTCGTGAGGAATAATATTATCACATATTGCTATACAATTTACTTTTTTAACTTTCCTTTTAATTTTTCTAGCTATTTTTCCCATCATAATTGCAAAAAAAGGATTCCAATATCTAAAAATAACTACATCCGGATTTGACTTAATAATCTTATTAGCAGTTGCCAACCAAGTGAGTGGATTAACAGAATCAATACATCTTTCAGATTTAATGTCAACTGCTGGAGTTCCTTTTTCAAGTTGAGTTTTCCCAGGGAACAGAAAATTGGGATATTGTCTTGAGAAATTGTAACAATTTACTTTATGATTTGCTGATAAATGCTGATACAGAATCGCAGAGTGTAATGCAATTCCACCTCTATAAGGAGGAGCTACCGTAACTAAGGCAATTTTCATTTATTCCTCAGAATATGAGATTACAGATTCAATCCGTTTTTCTGTGCGCCTAGATGATTTAACTATCAATTCACCAAGGAGACCAATTGATATAAATTGAACACCTACAATTAATAGTAAAATTCCCAAAAAGAAGATTGGACGATTACCTATCCAAACTCCATTAAACCAACCTATTGTCAAATAGACATTAATCCCTAATCCAAAAAGTATAAGTATCGATCCGATTAAACCAAAAAAATGTAATGGGCGACCAATATATTTCCCAATAAACAATACAGTGATTAAATCGAAAAAACCTTCTGCATACCTAGCACCACCATATTTTGTTTCTCCATGGATGCGAGGACGATGATTTACTTCAATCTCAGAAACAGAAAAACCTTTTTGTCTAGCTAAAGCTGGAATATATCTATGAAGACTTCCATATAATTCAATTGATTTTACAACTTCCGAACGATAGGCTTTTAGTCCACAATTGAAATCGTGAATTTTAACTCGAGTTAATAATCTTGTGATAAAATTAAATATCTTTGATGGAAGTGTTTTTGATATTGGGTCATATCTTTTCTTCTTCCATCCGGAAACCATATCCCAACCTTCATTGATTTTACTAACAAGATTTGGAATTTCAGCAGGATCATCTTGCAAATCAGCATCCATTGTAATGACAATTTCGCCATTTGCTAATTTGAATCCTTCCGATAATGCTGCAGCTTTACCAAAATTTCTATAAAACTGAATTAGTTTTACTCTAGAATCTTTGTCAATTATACTACTAATTTTATCTACAGATTTATCTTTGCAACCGTCATCAATAAATATTATCTCCCATTTATTGTAAGATTGCAAAACATCACAAACTTCCTTATAAAGCTTATCAAGTGAATCCTCTTCATTTAACACCGGTACAACTAAACTTATAAACTGATTATTTATCTTCATTATTTAGTCTCTGAATTTTGACATTCAATATAGAATTATCTGGTGCAAGCTTCAAAGCTTTTTGATAATAGTATTCAGCTTCTTCCAATTTACCTAATTTGATATAAATATCACCTGCATGTTCTAAAATTACACTCGATTTATCATCTAATTCTATACTTTTACTGATATAATTATGGGCTAAAGAATAATTCTTCAGTTTGTAATATATCCAGCCAACTGTATCTAAATATGCTGAATTATCACTCTCAAGTTCATCCGCTTTTGTAGCTAAATCAAGTGCATAATTCAATTTTGTTTGTGTAACTTTTTCACGGACACACAAATTGTATGCATAATTATTTAAAAGTGAAGCATCATTTTCATCTTCAGAAATTAGTAATTGGTACAAACTATCTGAGTTAGTGAACTCGTTTGAATTCTCATACATTGAAGCCAAAGATAAGCGAATTTGCTTATCCTCAGGAGAGATCGACAACGCTTTAAGAAAATAGTCTTCAGCTTGATCAAATTTGTTGTTTAAATTATGGATACTTGCAATCCAATATGGAAAATTTGCATTTTCTGGAAATTTCATGTTTCCCTGGGATAATATATCGAACGCCAATGAATCGTCCTCTTGCCTTGAGTAGGATAATCCTAGACTTTCATAACCATCTGGCAACTCAGGATACAGCATTATCATTTTCTTACTAACTTCCACTAGTTTATCATTGTTTTCGTTCAAAGAATAAACGATTAAAGCTGTACGAAGTACTGATAGATTCTCCTTATCAATCTCATATAATCGAGAGATTACACCTTCAGCCAATGAAGGTTCTACAAGAAGGAGATACACCTGAGTCAATAGAAGATTAATGTCTATGTTGTCAGGCTCAAGTGATAATAATTTCTCTAAACTAATTGCAGTTTTTTCATAGTTTCCTATTGAATATAATAGATTAGAATATTGTTTTAGAATTTCTACTTGGTTTCCATTTATATCTAATATTTTTTCGATGGCAAGTAGAAGTGGGTCATACTGCTGAGTCCTTATCCCAATTTCAAACATAAAATCAAAATACTTTTGTTTAGTATCTTGAGAACTTAGCAGATAAATCTCAAAATAATTGTTGATAAGTTCTTCCCATTTTTGCTTATGAAATTGTAATTCAGCTAATTTCAGTCTAATATCAATATCATCAGACATTTCAACAATCATTTTTTCTATATGACTTTCAGCTAAATCTAGTTTTTGGTTAAGGAGATATAACTCATAAAGTTGCAATCCAATTTCAGGTGAGTTAGGATTAAGTTTATATTCTCTCTCAGCAAAAGTCATTGCTTTTAGATAATCTCCTTTAAGCAGATTCAATTCAGAAAGTGAGGAATATATTGTTGAAGATGTGCTATCTATTAGAGTAGCTTTTAGAAAATATTTTTCTGCTTTGTCTAGATTCTGGTTGAGTAATTCGTATTCACCAAGAAAATAATATTCAAGAGCGTCCTTTTCTGTACCAGCAACTAAAACAGAAATACAAAAAATAGTATATGCCAATTTGTGAAGTATAGTTTTCAATTTGATAATCAATTCATACAAAAATAGGAGGGTAGTCCCTCCTATTTTCATTTATTTTCTAAAATACTATTTACTTTGATTCTGTTAAATATTTTTTTACATAATTATCTATATTTTCATCAGGAGAAACACCTATAATCTCCTCAGAAAAACGAACGCCCGCAGTTTTATCAGAATTCATCATTTTCACTATTTTGATGTAGGTTTTCTGGCTTTTACTATCTTGCCCTTTTACTTTATCACCAAATGTTTGTTTCTTTGCCATTTTTCCTTCCTATCTCTATCATGGTTTTACAGTGTTGCCACCTTCTTTTTTTGCAGAATACATAGCTCCGTCTGCATTTCTTATTAAATCTCTAACCTCCTCACCATCCTCAGGGTATTCTGATATACCGATACTAATGGTTATACTAGTTTTCAAGCCATTAGATGAGAATACATGAGATTCTATAGTTTTTCTTATTCTCTCTGCTGTGTTTCGTGTATCTCGTTTTCGGGAATTTATTAAAACTGTACTAAATTCCTCTCCTCCATATCTAGACACAACATCAAAGTTACGCAGATTACTCTTTATAATCCGAGCAGTTTCTTTTATTACAAAATCTCCAAATACATGTCCAAAATTATCGTTAATTACTTTGAACTTATCAATATCCATAAAGAATATTGATAGTCGCTTGTCATATCTTCTTGCTCTGCGGATTTCCTCAGCTAACCTATCTTTATATACTTTTTGGTTCAAAACTCCGGTAAGACCATCAAGCATCGCACTTTCTTTTAAATAACTGAATTCATGTATCCAACTTCTCAAAAATATAATTGATAATAAAAGTCCTACGAGACTAACAACTATACCGACAATGAATAACCAATTTGCTTCACCGACTAAATTCAAACCAACAAATATAACAGCAATGATAATAAAAAGAATAGAAGTAATATAATTCCGTATGAAATTCATATAGCTGAATTTAGTCTATTTTGTGGAACAATAAAATGTATTTTATAAAATAGTGGATCTCATTTATTTTTATTGACAATTATTATTTTGTCATCAAAGCGACTTCTGTTTTTTGGATCTATTGAATCTTCAGTAGTTGTGTCATAGTCTGCTGCAAAAAGTACTGGATGTGGATTATTTACTTTCTTCAAATTGGATAATTGATTTTTATTTTCAGAAACTTTATGGATATCTATTTCAGGAAGTGAATCCGTTGATAAAAGTAAGAAAGTAGTTGTTATAATAGTTGCCAAAGTTACAACAAATCCAGTTGCATAAAGAGGTCTAAATCCAAAAGGTTGCACTTGAAGTATTCGTTTTAAGAACGGCACTTTCCCCTGTTGACTTTGCTCTATTTTTGTATGTAAATCTACCAAGAAACTCGGAGATGTCTTAACTTGATGAACATTTGAGAGAGATTGAATCAACAACTTCAGATTCTCCAACTTTCGGTTACATTCTAAACAATTATTTCTATGAGAAGTAAATTTACTCCTATTAGATTTCCCTAATTCACCATCGATAAAAGCTGTTATATTGTTTTCAAAATCGGAACAATTCATTCAATAACTAATACCTCCTCTTCTTTAACAAATGCTGCAATTTTAATCGCCCTCTATTTATCCTAGATTTTACAGTTCCAAGTGGAACATCGACGATTTTACTAATATCTTCGTAAGAAAGTTCCTGAATATCTCGCAAAATTATCATTGTACGAAAATCATCAGGTAGAAGGTCTAAAGCTCGTTGAAGATCACTCTCAAAATTGCTATAATCCAAATCATCACTTGGATCATCAATATGTGGAATTTCGTATTCTCTGTCATCCCTTTTCAAGTCTGACAATGTGAATGTTTTTCTCCTTTTTATCTTTCGTAATTCGGTTCGCGCAAGGTTCCCCGCAATTGTATATAGCCAAGTAGAAAATTTAGCTATTTCCTTATATGATTGATGATGAGTATAAACTTTTAAAAAAGTATCTTGTACTATATCCTCGGATTTATCAATATCGTTCATAAATCTATAAACAAAATTAAGTAATCTATCTTTGAACCTGAAAACAATCTGATTATACGCTTGAACATCCCCATTTTGGAATTTCGCAATAAGTTCTTCATCTGTAAATTGATAATCAGGCATGGATGCCTTTACAAATTTTTATAATTACAGGTTGAAATATTTTAATATCTGAAAGTGATGAAGTTTTCTTCAATACATCTGCTTTCCTCAAGGACTTTAAAGCATTCATTACTTCCGCAGAATTGTATTTCTTTTGGAAACTATCTAGCTTATTTGTAATAGTAGTATTCAATCCTGTCCATCCGTAAGACTTATTCTTTCCCATTTTTTTCCAAATCAACTGTTGATACAAGAAAGTTAAGTGAATAATTAGTTTAGGTAATCCTTCCCCATTTTCAATTAACGAATTGAAAATCCTTAAAGACAAATTTAAATCTTTGTTACCCATAGCTTCTTGAAGTTGCCATAAAGGATATTCTCTTTGTAGTTCGGTTGCTTTATTAACTGTAGCTAAACCAATTTCTGCATTATCGTCAATAATTAATGTAATTTTATCTAATTCATTTATCACATTAGCAACAGTATCTCCATGAAGTTCTATCAATAGATCTAGAGCATCTTGTGTAACTTTGATCTTCTTTTGCTTAGCAAAATAGTTTACCCATTGCTTGAATTCACTCTTAAAAAAGGGTGGTCTTACATTTACTAAAGTTGTTTTTTGACTAAGATTACGCAAAAATGTGTTTTTTAAATCGAACTCTTCAGAGATTAGGAGTAATAAATTAGTAGATTTTTGGTTTCCAAGATATTCTAATAGTTCATCTCTTGATTTTTGAGTTAATTTTTTTGGTTGACGAATAATAAATACTCTTTTTTCTTCAAATAAAGAAAAAGTTGATAATTCTCTGAATAGATGATCCTCAGAATCCTCATCCATCGTGAAATGAAGTTTAACTCCACTCCCCGATAGAAACTTGTCAGATACTACTTTAATGAAAAAATCTTGAAGGAAAGCATCTTGACCAAAGATGCAATAAGCGGAATCAAGTTCATTTGAGTGAATTCGTCTGATAATCTGCCCTAAAGATGGTTGTTTTATATTTTTCATCATTTTATACAAATAGAATTCCCAACATACCAATCAACAGACAATATCCTGAGAACACCCATAATTTATGACGAGATAACAAAGAAACCAACCACGCAATTACAGCATATCCTGAAATTGTTGATGCAATAAAACCAATCAAAATGACTCCAATATTCTCGCTAGAAATCATGTAATATGCATCATCAAGTTTTAAAATTCCTGCACCAAGTAAAATTGGAATAGCCATCATAAAAGAGAATCTTGCAGAATCCTTACTGGCAAGACCTAAAAACAAACCTGTTGCTATGGTCATCCCAGAACGAGAAATTCCAGGAATAATTGCAACCACTTGAGCTAATCCCATAAAAAATGCTATCAAAGATGTAATTTGAACGAATTTCTGTTTTTGTAAATTCTTAGTTGAAAGTAACACAATCCCTGTTGATATAAGTGCAATTGATGCTAATTTATGCGCAAATGAATCTGAAAACAAACTATCTATCTGATCTTCAAGTAAAAATCCAACAACAACAGCAGGAATAGTAGCTATAATTATATTTTGAATATATTTTTTTTCTTGAGTTTGGTTGCGAAAGACTCCAAATGTTAAATCTTTAATATCCAATCTATAATAAATTAAAATAGCAACAAGTGTACCCAAATGCAAAATGATTTCTAACACAGTACCTGGTGATTGAATACCTAAAAAATACTTCCCCAAAACCAAATGACCTGAACTGCTGATTGGTAGAAACTCCGAAATTCCCTGAAGAATACCCAGGAATAGTGATTCTACCCAATTCACTTATTTACTCCAAAAAAAGCTAACATTCTACCTGATTTTTCTCCATCTCTTCTATAACTATGGCACATTTCGTTTTCATAAGTACAAAGTCTTGATTGATGGATATTTAATTCAAGTAATTTTAATTGCAGTAATTGTAGTTTAATTTCCATAGTTAAATTTACTTTGAATTTATCTACAATTTGAACCCTAGATTTTGCACTAAATTGGTTTGCAACATCTCTGTCAACTTCATAACAACATTCCTTGATTGAAGGACCACTAAATGCAACTAAATCTTGTGGTCTACTTCCATTATTAATCATTAATTTCACTGCAATACTAACTATTCCTGATACAATTCCTTTCCAACCCGCATGAACCAATGCTCTAATTTTTAATTTCTTGTCATAGAGAAATAACGGAACACAATCTGCAACCTGTAATGTAAGCACAACTTCAGCATTTTGAGTAATCAATCCATCTGTATTTGGATAAATTACTGGTTTATCAATCCACCGAACGACATTTGAGTGAACTTGATGTGGGATTGCCAATTGTGAAAAATCCAAACCAATTTCAGAAGCAAGTTGCTTATGAGTTTCATTGGATTCGGTTCTCTTGCTTAATAATCCGAAAGTATCCTTTTCAAAATTTTCAGAATAATTGAAGAACATTCTTGTGATTTAATAAATTAGTGTTTGAAGTCAAAAATTGGGTTCTACTTCCGTATGCTCCTGAATGGATGTTGTAATGGTTTCTAGTGCACAATTAACATCATCGCAAACAGTGAAAAGTTGTAAATCATCTTCTGAAATCGTTCCAATTTCTAGTAAATAGTCCCAGTTAACTACTTTGTCCCAAAACTCTTTTCCAAAAAGTACAATTGGTATCTTTTTTTTCATTTTTCTGGTTTGAATTAGTGTCAGGATTTCCATCACTTCGTCAAGAGTTCCAAAACCACCCGGGAAAACAACTAAAGCTTTGGCTAAATATGCCATCCAAAATTTTCTCATAAAGAAGTAGTGGAATTGCATATTCAGTTCATCTGATATCCACTTATTCCCCGATTGCTCAAATGGTAAAGTGATATTCAATCCGACGGACAACCCATCTGCTTCTGATGCGCCACGGTTTGATGCTTCCATTATCCCAGGACCTCCCCCTGAAGCAATTATATAGCGATGTGTGTGATCGCTGAGTCCTTTGCTCCATTTAGTAAGTTTGTAGGCAAGTTCTCTAGCTTCTTCATAAAACCGACTCATTTTGTAGATTTGATTCAGTGTATTTTTCTCCTTTTTTGATAAATTTGATGGAGCATTATCTAATACTTTTTGTGCTTCATCTCTAGGTAAAAACCTTGCTGAACCAAAAAATACAATTGTATCTTCTATACGATTCTGGACAAACTTCTGTTGTGGTCCTAAATATTCTGATTGAATACGAATTGATCGAGAAGCAGGACTGCTCAAAAATTCTCTGTCATAATAAAATCGTTGTTTTTCTTTATTTTTCTTCATTTTGTTTCTCTTTCCTAAATTTCCATTTTTATAATACAATAGAACAAGTTATGTAATTGAACTAGTATGTTTTCGTCTGATTAATTCAGATATCAACCTTAATACCTTCAATTCACGCTAAGTGCGACGTTTTCTTGGTTCCATTTACTACACCTTTCTGATTGGTAATTTACCTCTCTTGGGGTGTCAGATAAAATGTAGGAAGTGCACAAGTGTAAAATGAGGGAAACGGTAATAACCTTGTTTCTCTACTCCACAGTAACCGACTTAGCAAGATTCCTTGGTTGGTCCACATCGCACCCTTTTAATACTGCAATATGATATGCCAATAGTTGTAACGGTATAGTCATTAAAATTGGAGTTAGTAAATTGTGTATTGGTGGAATATGGACGATATGGTCAGAATATTCTCTTAACTCATCATTATCTACAGATGAAACTATAATAATTCTACCACCTCGGGATTTCACTTCTCGAATATTGGATAGCACTTTATCGTAATGATTGTTCGTTACTAAGAACACAACAGGCAACTCTTTGTCAATTAACGCAATGGGTCCGTGTTTCATTTCCGCAGCTGGATACCCTTCAGCGTGAATGTAAGATATTTCTTTCAGCTTAAGTGCACCTTCTAGTGCAACAGGAAATTGATATCCCCTTCCTAAATATAGAAAATTATTGGCATCTTGAAAGTCCTCAGCAATAGTTTTAATATCGTCTGATAATTTTAGCACTGAGTTAATTTTACCTGAAACAGATTTACATCCATCCAACAAGGTTTGGATTTTTACTCTATCTTTACCAGCTTTTTGTGCCAAATAAGATGCAATTAAACTCAATACTGTCACCTGAGAAGTAAACGCTTTCGTGGATGCAACTCCAATTTCCGGACCAGCATGGATGTAAACTCCGCCGTCAGTTTCCCTCGCAATTGAACTCCCAACAACATTTACAATACCCAAAGTTAATGCACCCAAATCTTTGGCTTTTTTGATTGCAGCTAATGTGTCAGCAGTCTCTCCGGATTGACTAATAGCAAACATAACAGATTCAGAATCGATAGTTGTCCTTCGATATCTAAACTCAGACGCGTACTCTACTTTAACTGATTTATGAAGCAATTCCTCTATTAAAAAACCACCAATCAAAGCAGCATGCCACGAAGTGCCACAAGCAGTTATGAAGATTTGTTTTGCATCCAAAATATTTTGTGTAAAATCACTAATACCACCCAATATTACTAATCCGTCATGATAATTGATTCTACCCCTTAGAGCATCAGAAACTGATTTTGGTTGTTCAATAATTTCTTTTAACATAAAATGTTCGTATCCACCTTTTTCAATTTGTTCTAGTGAATACTCAATCTTTTCAATTTCTTTGTTTACTATGTGATTTTTATGGATATTTCTAACTTCATAATCACTCTTCTCAATCACAGCAAGTTCGCCTTCAGCAAGATATATAATATTTCGTGTATATTCGATTATTGGTGATGTATCAGAAGCCACAAACATCTCATCTTTACCTATACCTAAAACTAATGGACTTCCAAATCTTGCTGCGATAATTTTCTCTGGTTCGTCTTCACAAAGAACAACTATTCCATAAGCTCCAATAACTTTGTTTAGTGCCAATCGGACAGCTTCAGCAAAATATAAATGATCCTTTTTATATAGATATCCTATAAACTGTACTAAAACTTCTGTATCTGTTTCTGTTTTACAATTAATACCGTTATCTTTAAGAAGTTGTCTAAGTGTAGAGTAATTCTCAATAATTCCATTATGAACTAATGTAAACTTCCCTGAGTTATCTTGGTGTGGATGTGCATTTATATCATTTGGAAAACCATGGGTAGCCCACCTAGTATGTCCTAAACCCATTGATCCAATTGTGTTTTTATCATCTAACAAACTCTCAAGATTATTAACTTTACCCTCACATTTTGTTAAAGAAATCTTATCTTGATTTAAAATAGCAATTCCAGCTGAATCATAGCCACGATATTCTAATCTCCGTAATCCTTTGATGATTACATCTGTTGCTTTTCTATCTCCAATATATCCTACGATTCCACACATAACTAACTTTCCTTTTAATGCTTTTTATTAAACTTATATTCAAGTATTAAGTGCAACATTTAACTCTGTTTCATTTCAATTTACGATTCACAATCTTTGATTCTCGTTATTCCCATTCTATTGTACCAGGTGGTTTTGCAGTTACATCATAGACTACTCGATTTACACCTTTAACCTCATTCACAATTTTACTAGATACTTTACCAAGAACATTGTACGGTAATTTGTACCAATCTGCAGTCATGCCATCTAAACTAGTAACAGCACGAAGTCCTATAAGATTTTCATAAGTTCTAGCATCACCCATTACACCAACAGTTTTTACGGGAATCAAAACGGCAAAAGCTTGCCAGATATTTTGATACTCTCCAGTCTCTTTTAAAACTTCGATGAAAATACTATCTGCTTCCTGTAGAATTTTAGTTCTCTCTTCTGTGATTTCTCCTAAAATCCTAACCGCTAACCCTGGTCCAGGAAATGGATGGCGATCCAGTACAAAGTCAGGAAGACCAAGTTCTCTTCCTACTTCTCTGACCTCATCCTTAAACAAATCTTTGATGGGTTCTATCAAATCAAATTGCATATCATCGGGCAAGCCACCAACATTGTGATGGGATTTAATAGTTACAGCAGAACAATCTACATTTCCTCCAGATTCAATAATATCAGGATATAGAGTACCTTGAGCAAGAAAATCAACATCACCTAAAGAATCGGATACCTCTTCAAAAGCACGAATAAATTCTTCACCAATTATTTTCCTCTTTTTTTCTGGTTCTGTAATCCCTTTTAGTTTTGATAAGAATTTCTCTGAATAATCGTGGCAATGGATCTTCAAGCCCAATCCATCTTTTAGCGTACCCATCACTTGGTCAACTTCATTCTTCCTTAACAATCCATGATCAATAAAAACACAAGTAGATTGTTCTCCAATAGCTTTATGCAAGAGAGTTCCAACAACCGAAGAGTCTACTCCTCCACTTAGTCCTGTAATTACTTTTCTTTTACCTACTTTTTCTCTAATCTTATCTATAGTTTCATTAATAAAATTGGATGGTGTCCAATCTGGATTACAATGCGAAATTTTGAAAAGGAAATTAGATAAAATTGTTTGACCTTCAACAGTATGAATAACTTCAGGATGGAACTGAACTCCAAACTGAGACTTGGTTTTATGTTGGAGAGCTGCTATAACATTGTTTGATGAACGAGCTATTACTTCCCAAGGTGTTTTTATACTGTCAACTTCATCTCCGTGACTCATCCAAACTTGAGTATTCCCAGAAACATTACTAAATAGTGGGTTCTCAAGTACTTTGTGGACTTTAGCATAGCCGTATTCACCTCTACCTTTTGAATGAACTTTACCACCGGAATTACCAATCAGTAATTGAAGACCATAGCAAATTCCTAATATTGGAATTTCACTATTTATGATATCTAAATTTAACTTAGGTGATTTTTTTTCATAAACACTAGCTGGACCACCTGATAAAATAATAGCTTGTACATTTTTCTCTATCAATTCAGAAAGTGTAATATTGTAAGGAAAAATCTCTGAGTATACATGCTGCTCTCGAACTCGTCGAGCTATGAGTTGTGTATATTGTGAACCAAAATCTAATACTGCTACTGTTTGCGTAGAAAGTTCCATTCTATTCAATCTCCATTTCTTTTGAATGTCGAGATTTTTCTATGCCAAAAAATTGAAATATTTGAGTTATTGTATTTTTCAAATCTCTTCTATGTACAATGTGATCTACAAAACCTTTTTCCAACAAAAATTCTGCTCTTTGAAATCCCTCTGGAAGATCCTCGCCAATAGTTTGTTTTATAACTCTAGCTCCTGCAAATCCAATGAGAGCATTCGGTTCAGCTAGAATAATATCACCTAGCATTGCGAAACTAGCTGATGTTCCACCTGTGGTTGGATCAGTCAAAATAGTAATATACAGTCCATTTTCCTTTGAAAATTGTGCTAACTTTGCACTGGTTTTAGCCATTTGCATCAGACTGTAAGCACCTTCTTGCATTCTCGCTCCACCAGATGATGTTATTATGATAAGTGGTTGTTTCCTTTTTCTAGCGTGGTCAATTGCTCGGCTGATTTTTTCACCAACTACCGAGCCCATACTCCCACCAATATACGAGAAATCCATAATAGCAATCACTGTTTCAAAACCATTTATTTTTCCAACAATAACTCTCACTGCTTCATTCAAACCAGTTTTGGTTTGAGCTGTTTTTAATTGATCTATATATTTTTTCTCACCTTGAAAAGAAAGTGGATCAATAGAACGAACATTTTCTGCTATCCCATGGTATTGTATATCATCAATTAATAATTTTAGATAAGCAGAACTATTTATTCTAAAATGGTGTGAACAAGAGATACAAACATGATAGTTTTTTTCCAATTCCCGTTTGTAAACAACCTGAGTACACCTAGGGCATTTTACCCACAATCCTTCTGCAGTATCTCGTTTATCTGAGGTTTTAATCTTATCCGCTGATCTCCTGAACCATTCAGTCATTATTCATTAACTCCAAAATATACAATACGGCATCGTCGCCTTTGGTGTAGTAATCTTTACGAGCTCCAATAGGAATAAGCCCTTTTGCCTCGTACAATTTTCGTGCAAGTAAATTATTAGCACTAACTTCTAACATTATTGTATCTGCATTGAGATTTATTAAATCTGTAATAATAAAATCTAACAAATTAGAAGCAATGCCTTTACTCCTAAATTCTGCTTTTACAGCAATATTATTAAGGTGGTATTCATTTTCAATTAACCAACCAAAAGCATATCCAAGTACTTGCTTGTTTTCTAAATATACCCAGTTTCTTGAAATTTCTTCTTTATCCAAATCACTTCGAAAGTGAATCACAGACCAAGGTCTATCAAAAGAAGAATTTTCAATCTCAATGATTTCATCAAGATGATCAAATGTTGCTTTTTTTATCATAACAACTATTTTGTTAAATTAAATTCAGTTAAATAAAAAGGTCTTACTGAATTTATATCCTCTTCTTTTAATCTGGTAAAATTCTCTATAGCAATTTCTCCAATAAATCTTGAAGAAGGTAATATTTCAGTATAATTCACTAGTGTAATATATTTTGAAATCCCGTAACCAAAAACAGGAATATTACTTAATTCATCAAATGGGATACAATTCGGTTCTGATATATTTCTTTGATTACAAAATTTCTGTGCAAAAACTAAATTTTTATGAGAATAAATAGCAATCCAATGTTCAGATTTTTCAGCAACTTGTTTATCTAAGCTCTGTAGCGTATTAATCGGAATAATAGGTAAATCAGATGAATATGCCAAACCTTTTGCAATACTCATCCCAATCCTCAGTCCTGTGTAAGATCCAGGACCAGCAGATACTGCAATACCGTCTAATGTATTTGGAGATAATTCAGTTGTCTGAAGTATTTCATTTATAAAAATTGGTAATTTCTTTGAGTGTATTCTTGCTTCGTCAGTTTCACGTATTTCAGTCAATTTACTGTTTTTAAAAAGTGCAACACTACACACATTTGTAGAGGTTTCAAGTGCAAGAATATTCATTTTGTTACCTCATTGATTTTTACTAAATCAATCCGATGTGTATTTTCACAAATATTTACAAATTTAATCAAAATAATATTTGTTGGTAGTAGAGGTTTAATAAGCTCAGCCCATTCAATAAACACTACATTATTTTCATCAAAATACTCATTAATTCCTAACTGAATCCATCTTTTGATATTATTCTCACGGTAACAATCAATATGAATAATTTTTGGATTGCCTTCGTATTCATTCACCATAGTAAATGTTGGAGATGTAACTTCTCCATTAAAACCCAATCCTCGTGCAACTCCTTTCATAAATGTAGTTTTTCCAGAAGCTAAATCTCCTTCAAGTGCAAATACATCCCCAGATTGAACAAATTTAGCTAACTCTTCACCAAGTAAAATAGTGTCATTAGTGGAATATGTTTCTCTGCCGTGCCAACCGATAATCATTTTTTCTTTCCGTTCAGTTTTGCAATAGGAATAATCATCTCATCTAAAGATATTCCTCCATGCTGAAAACTATTTTGAAATCGTTTTACAAAACGGTGGTAGTCATTTGGGTATACAAAAAAACTATCATCCTTTGCTATAATGAAATTTGTAGTAGAAGTATCTTTTGGGAGTCGGAATTCAGCAGGATTTTTCATAAAAAAAGATGATTTCTCTGAAACTGTTACATTTCTTCCGTATTTATAACGAACGCCTGTTGAAGCTTGTCTATCAGCTTTCACACTAACAGGTTTATTGACTCTTGTAGTACCATGATCGCTTGTAATTATTACCGTATGATCCCAGCTACTGATTTCTTTCATCACATTTAGCAACCATGCATTTTCAAACCAAGAGCAAACTGCTTTTCTATAACCAGATTCATCAGGTAACATTTCTTTAAGTACATCGGATTCTGATCTAGTGTGTCCTAGCATATCCACAAAATTCACAACAATGGTCATCAAATCAGTATTTTTATAATCTGTAATTCTGTTTTCCAACTTTTTGCCATCATTGTAGGTGATTACTTTTGTGTAATTAACAGATTTATCAGGAAGGTTTAAACGCTTCAATTGATCCTTCAGAAATGTTTCTTCAAATCTATTCATACTTGTTTCATCTTGAGACATTTCTTTCCATAAGTTCTTATATTTTATTTGGATAGAATCAGGATACAATCCACTAAATATTGAGTTTCTTGAGTATGGTGTTGCTGTAGGAAGAATTGATAAATATTGATCAGTTTCTATTCTATAATAGGGAGATAACAATTCGGTTAGTGCTTTCCATTGATCCAATCTCAAACAATCTATCACCAGTAAGATTACTTTTTCATTGTTTTGAAGGATTGGTTTCACTGTTTTTTTTACTATTTCAGGAGAAAATACAGGTTTTTCTTTAGTTTGCATCCAATTCTTATAGTTTGCAATTATGAACTGAGTAAAACTTCTATTGGCTTCTATATATTGATCTTCAAGTATTTGTTTTAATCCTTGTTCACCAAATTTATCAAAAGTGATAGACCATTCTATTAAGGTGTTATTAATCTTGTACCAATCCTCGATACTATCAGCATTCATTACATCAGAACTAATTTTCTGAAATTCTTGCAAATAGTCCTTTGTTGCTCTATCACTATGAATCTGAACAGTTTCTAAAACGCCTTTACAGGCTAATAGAATTTGACTCGGATTAACTGGTTTAGTTAAGTAATTTGATATATGAGCGCCGATTGCTTCGTCCATCAGCCATTCTTCTTCATTTTTAGTTATCATTATAACAGGAAGAGTAGGATGGTTTTCTTTGATTAATTTTAGTGTTGTTAGTCCATCTAGACCATCCATCATTTCATCTAATAATACAAGATCAAATGACTGCGTCTTGATTTGATGAAGAGCATCCTCACCTGAATTTACTGGTGTAACCTCATAGCCTTTCTTCTCTAGAAATAGAATATGAGGTTTCAGAAGATCAATTTCATCATCTGCCCAAAGAATTTTTCCTCTTTTGTCAAAATTATTATCCATATTAACCTATAAATTTATGAATTTTATCACCGAATATTGTTATAATATTCGATTAAAAAGGTTTACTTTGTAAACAGAATATAAGTTCCATCCCAATCTTTGTCAGGCGGATTATGTTTTAATCGATTACTTCTTTCGATATACACTAAACTAGGATTTGTGGGTCGATGTGGATATTGATCTTCTAATTTTGAACTCTCTTCGAATTTTGATAAGGCTAGGTCCCATTCTTGTCTTCTGTAGAATTTGATTCCATCGTGGAATAGATCTATCATTTCAATTTTTTCATCATTTGTCTGTCCTTTGTAACCCAAAATTTCGATTGTCTCGATTGGAATTGCTTTTCCACATAGTTGTACTTTGTCGGTTCTTCGCCATTCATATCGTTCTTCTCCTGCCATTTTAAGAGAATTTTCTGAACAATGAATATATACTCCGTAGTATTTAGCAGCCATTTCAATCCTAGATGCAGTATTTACAACATCACCCATCATTGTATAGTTCATTCTTACTGCTGAACCCATATTCCCTGTAACAATATTCCCTGAATTAATCCCAATTCTCATCCTCATCTGACTAACTAACTCAGGCCACTTTTCACTTTTTGTAGTCCAAACTGTTCTTAAATAGTTTAGTTTTTCCTGCATTTCAATAGCTGTATCGATTGCCTGTTTTGCATGATCATTCATTGGAATAGGAGCTCCAAAAAACGCAACTATACTATCCCCCTCATATTTGTCCAAAGTACCCTTATGTTTTAATAACAAGTTTGTCATTGGAGTAAAAAACTCATTAAGTAATTCCACAAGTTCAGTAGGATTTAGTAATTCAGAAAATGTAGAAAATGATTGAATATCCGAGAAAAATGCTGTTCTCATACCTTCATCACCACCTAGTTTTGGCTCCCGTTTATCTTCATACATCTGTTCAATTAGCTCAGGTGAGATATATGTCTCAAAAGTTCCTTTTAGAAATTTCCTATCTTTTTGAGATGAAATAAGAGAATATGATAGATTTACAACATAAGTTGTGAAAATTGAAATAATGGGAAATACTACAGGTAACATTACTGATTTTCCCATCTCAGGAACATTATAAGTTAAACTCGAAAGTAATACTTCAATCCAACTTTCAGGCAGTATCTTAAATGCAATTAACTTAAAAAACCAAAGAGAATCCTGCACGAAAGCTCCTACAGAATACAAAAACCAAACCACAATCTCAATTCCAACTACTATACTACTAACAGTTGTATTCAAAAAAGTTAGTACTAGAAAAGTAATAAGTGAGAATAGTATTATAGTAGAAATCTGACTAAATCTACCCTCATTAGAATATGACAGCGAATGAGTAGGAACTGAAATATAATTATTATCCAAAATTTGCTGAATTGCATTTGCGTGAATTTCTACTCCAGGCATCAAACTTTCATAACCCAAATAACTAAAATATGGTGTTGCTTTCACATCATGAATAACTTCTGTTGATAATCCAATTACAACAATCTTACCATTAAACGGACTATTCTCTAATCCACCGAAGTCCGGAATATGATATAATGGATTAGACGGATCGATGAAAATACTCATCCAATCAGTGTCATCTTCTTCTAATTGATATTCGGTGTCATCCAAAACATTAGACAAAGGGTATCTGTCAAATGTTTTATACGAACTTCCAAAGGGTGATGCAATTGAAGTTGGACCATAGTAATTTATCATAAATGTAGCAAATTGTCCATGAGTTTTGATTGTTAAGGGACCATAAGTAATTTTCTCGTTTTCTAAATCTGGTACAGTAACACAACTGTCTGGAATATCTAAATACTCTTTGACAGCTTTTAATCCAATTGAAAGATAAACTTTAGCATCTTCATTATTTACAGTTGAGTATATGATATATTCACGAGTTACAGCATCTTCTGATGCTTTAAATTCCCCTACCATTCCTATTTCAGGTTTGCTTTCCATTATTTTTTCTACAGGATACATAATGTATTCAGGTGGAAGTCTAGTTGGTTCTTTAACTCTCTTTGCTCCAAAAACAATATCTGTACCATTAGTTTGGGCATATTGAATGGCTTTCAAAAATAAATTATCTCCATGTTCAAAAGACCTCGGAATTTCTTCATCTCCAAAACTTTTAATAATATGCTGTGAGGAATGATCGGGTTTGTCGAATTCTATATCAAAGACAATAGTTTTTGCACCAGCATCTGTTAAATTATAAATAACTTTTGACCACAAAGTTCCTCTTGGATAAGGCCAAGCATCAGGAATTAATCTCCAGGCTTCATCATCCAAATCAACAATTACAACATCCATTCCTTTATCCCAACGACCATTTCCTATATCAAGAAATTGCTCGTTATTATCGTAAATTCCATTTCTGTTCAAATCATCATAGATTTCTCCTTTATCCCAAATTTCATTACCAGTATCTATGAATGGTTCACCAGTATCCCAAATCCCATTTCCATTTTCATCAGTGAAGCTTTCAGTATTTTTGGGGATACCGTTATGAGCAAGAAATCCAGATAGAGGTCCTCGTAGTTTAAATTTGAAATCATATATTTTATGTTCAAGAAGATTGAATGCACCAACAATAAAAAGGAGTATTACTAGAATAATTGACGCTAAGGTTAATAGAAATCTTACAAAATGTGTTCTATACTTTAAACGAACTGAAACCACTAGAACCTATAAGACAATTTTGCGGAAAAATGTAAATTTTTATATATAGTACTATCGTCCACAATTTTATAACGAAAATCGGAATCTGCTCTCATAACAAAATCTTCAAGGAAGTTTAATACAACACCTGCTTTTATACTAAACTGAATAAAATCTGCTACATCACCTTGTCCATAGGACACATTAAATCCGCCCTTAGCTTTCCCAGACAACTTAGGTAAAAGGTAATAAATCATTTCATCCAAAACAAATAAATTCTGTTCTTGATAATACCAAGGTCCTTTACTAAATGAATTAAAACTGGTACTCAAAAATAGATTGGATTCCCAATTATTATCAAATGACGAATGTAGGTTTACACTCAAAAATCTATTAGTTGATGCTGGAGAATAATAAGTGGAATCAGACAAATCGCGGTCATTTTCATAAATATCAACTTTATCAGATTTGTAAATATTACAGGATACACTATGAAATACATTAAACAATTCAAAATCATTTGAAATGGATATATTCAATCGGGATGTTTTGGTGTTTTCTCTGATATCATAGAGAGAAGTGTCAGGATTTGACACCATAGATCCTGCAGTATCCTCAATCATTGTTTCAAAATATATTGTATCAATTTCTGCTATTCCATTATTACGAGTATCCCATCCAACATTAAAATTAAATGCCGGCAGACCTTTACCAGGAAACATATTGAATCCAATATCAGTTCTATTTGTTCTTCCAACAATGCCATCGAATACGCTAACATCATTATCTGTGCCTTCCCATTTTACAAACAGTAATCCTCTATTATGAAACAGACGCACTCTATCAGAAAATGTCTGTTCTCTGATATCTTTTTCTAGATATGGGTTTCCAAGAGTATTAAATTCAGGACCAATTTGTCTATAACCTAATTTTATCGAGTGTCCAAAATAATTCAATTTTAGTTTCAAGTGATAAGCCAAAGATGGCATATGAAGTATCTCATAAATCCCAATTTTCCCAGAAGAAATATCAATTGGTAATAGAGGAACTTGATTGATATTCATATGGAAATATTCTTCATAATCTGCAGGATCAAATGGGATGTCAACCAAAGCAATCCCTTCAGTGTCAATTGTTGCAAGAGTACTATCTTCAATATCGCAAATTCCATTACCATTGATATCAATTAGAATTAAATCGTTACATACAACTACAGATTCTTCAGTATAAAATTGGTTGAAATATCCGTCATCAAATTCATCTAATAATGTGTCTAATCCGGCTTTTGATACAACAGGATCCCATATATTTTGGTTTAGCAGACTAAATGCAAATCCTGTAGAGAATTCTGCTCTATGTTTGTCAAAATTAAATGAAAAATCAGATCCAATTACAATGTTATCCTGAGGAGACATTCCATCCCAATCTTTGGTTAATCGTCGATAGGCAAAACTAATTGAATCATCAAATATATCATTAAAATTATTTATAAGATTTTTGTGATTTATATTGTAAGAAATAAAAATATTGGAAGAATCGTCAGTCTCAATTTCAGTGGAGTGAAAATAACTGCTATACTCAACACTATCAACATACTCAGTTAACTCCCAAGGTAGATTAATTACTGCATCATTCAAAGTCCCATATACAGATGGAATGTTGTCTTTCGCTTTAAGAACATTCAAATTCCAATTAAAACGGTTTTTATATTTTAGCCCAAAACTCGCTAAATGAGCATTTCGAGTAAAAGTATAATTATCTCTAGAAATTGTAATTAAGTTCGAAGTTGAATCAAAATCAGCAACCATTGCATCATCTTCTAAATCTCCTTGAATTACTCTTGATATTTGTCCTTGTGCATAATTCGCATACAAATATTTCGAATTAAACAATATTTGTGCTCCACGAAGTCTATATCCGTTTATAAGAAATTCATTGATTACAGGATAAACATCTCCAAGATAGAGATTGACAAAAGGAGTACTAAACTCTATTGAATATCTATTTTTTGGTTGAAGCAATTGGCTTTCAAGAGAAGTTTGCTTAAGTTTTAATCTAATTTTTGCCCAATCAAGATTCATTCTATAGTTAAAATAAGCATTTTGAATGGAAACAATTTTTTCATCTATTATTGCTTGTGTGGCATCAGTTGATATTTTGCCTTTTTGGTTAAATGAATACTTTTTTCTATAAGTAATATCATCAGAGATAACCGTAAATTTCCAAAATATTGGTTGATACTCAATACCAAATACATTCTTGACAGTAATCTCTATTCGATGTTCACCAGGTAAAATATCGTTAGGAACATAAGTCAGCGACTTTCCATCTACTGTGACTTTTTTGGTAATATTTATATTGTCCAATTTGATTTTTATACTATTTACATCAATATTCTTCTCATTGAAAAAAGATACGGCAATCAACAAATCAGATTCATTAATTTTCGATTCAGGTTTTGGTGATAAAATAATGGATTTAGATACTATCTTGTCATCTATAAAACTATATGTACTTTCGCTGTTATCCCTTATCTTCAATTGAACAGGATTACCGAAAGGATTTTCTAGTGGATATGCAATTGCACTACCGTCTTCTAATTCGAAAATTATACAATATTCAATACTGGGTGCAGTTATAAAATTAGCTGGGATTTCACCTGAATAGATATTGCTTGATATTTTAGACAAAGAAGTATAAAGGAACTCTATATTTCCAGTTTTCCTAAAATGTATTCTCGCATCGATAACTTTAGATTGAATTCCAATTAATTCTGATTGTATTAGATGTGGAAAACCTGAAATTACACTTTCACTAGGATTATGCCGAATCTCAAGTCCGATGCATATTGAAATAAAAGATAATAAGAATAAACTACGCAATGTAAATATATCCTATTTTATATTTGATTTTACCTGTATCGGATTATAATTTTTTTCTCTTCCCCAAATTGATTCTGTAACTTGATTTCCAGATCTCCTTCTGTATCAGTTGTGTCTTCAATTTCCTGTTCAGTTTCATCAATATGGTCAAAATCTTCTTCTAATTCCTCCTCAGATTCACCATCACTCACATCTATGGGTATTTCTTCAGGTACAGTTGGTGTTAAATCAACTGTACCGTTAGGAAGAGATGTGGTAGTTGTATTTGGTTGCATTAAAACAACATCACCTGAAATTAAATTTCTAATCTCTACAATCCCTTCAAGTCCAAAGAATTGATCTCCTTCAATTTCATCAATATCAACCCAAAATTTAGTCCCTTTTACGGATGCAACAGAAGTCGGGGAAACAATAGTAAACTGACCTTTTTTCTGTTTTGGAACATTCAGTTTCATTTGACCGTTTTTGATATTTATTTGCTTTAAAATACTGTTACTATCGGAATTTCCTTTTACAGTTAGTCTAGTATTATTTTGGACTTTTATCATGGATTTATCGTCAAGATAAACAAAGATGACAGATCCATCATCTCCAGTTTGAATTTCGTCTTCGATGTAAAGTGATGAACCTATTGGTAATCCTAGAGATATCTTCTCATCAGAAAACTTCTTATACTCAACTTTTCCTTTTGATTTTGTAACTATTGCAACTTGATCGTTAGCAATACTCATTGCAAAACAGAATACAAAACCTAATATAAACAAATTTTTCATTACTCAACCTCCACATCGATTATAGTAATATTACCTGTTTGAATCTGAGATAAAAACTCATACAATTGACTTATCGGAATTTCTTCTCCATTTACAGTAACTGTATTCGTAGAAAAATATCCTGAAAGTTCACCTCCAGAACCAAAATAAAGTTCATATTGTTGTTCGCCTATAAGATCACGAATTAATTCTTGGTTGGGATCAAAAGCTCCTGCAGGTTCTTCAAGAGATAATATCTTAAATATATAAATATCACTGAGAATATCTTCAGTCCCTAAAGTTGTACCATAAGTTCTGATTACTTGCCATACATACAGTTTCCCAGGTTCTAATGAGCCTGCATCTGATACTGGATATTGAAAAGTAGTTGCATCTCCCAAAAGTGTATAGAACTCTTCAGATTGAGATAATGGTAGAACTGACATGTCATTAATTGCCTCAGAAAGCGTGGAGTGGTTTTCTATGTTAAATTCACATATTCTAATTCCATAAGTACAATCTGGACAATAATCAGCTGACCATTGAAAGACAGGATAAGTTGTATAAATTGCTGTAGTGGAAGTATCTCCTATAGTACCTCCTGGAGTAACTAAATCTAACATTACTGGAGAATAAATCTGAATATTTTCAACCACATGATCGTAAACACCATTCTCCCCAGACAGTGTTATAGAAAAAGAATAATTCCCATCAGGCATTTTACCAGATTCAATTATTGTATTAGAGATATGATCTATAATATCTTGTGAGGGAGCTGAAATCTCATGACCTTCTACCTGGATATTGTAATCAGAAAGTGGATCATTTACATTTATATCTGTACTAGAAAAATGTAATGCACTACTAACTCCTTTTACCTCTACATAGCCCGATAACAATTCTTCAAGGCTATTAAATCCTAACGATTGAGATTGCAGAGAAAGAGAAAAGGTAAGTTTGAGTACTTCTTCTGAATCATATTGATTTGCAGTTAAACTATAATGAAACAATTCTACATTTGATTGTCCAGTTTCCAAATCAAAACTCCCCACATAAAATGTTACTAGATTTGATTCATTAAAATATCCGGATAACTGGTAATTATTCGGATTGCTTGATGCTACGAGAAAACCAACTGTAATTATAGTAATAATGAGTTTCTTCATGACATTCCCTTTCATTTACTTAGTGAAATATACTACTCTTTCGCGTAACAATCTATACCAGAATATCGAATAAAACAATGATTTTCATCACAAAAAAAGGGTTTCATAATTGAAACCCTTCAAAAAGTACCGGCGACGACCTACTCTCCCACACTAGTCTCCCGTGCAGTACCATCGGCGCAATAGAGCTTAACTTCCGAGTTCGGAATGGGATCGGGTGTACCCTCTATGCTATAGCCACCGGATAAATTTATGTGAGAATTGCTATAAGATTGATGAATTGTACTTCTGAAAATTAATATTTGATCAAGCCTCACGGCTAATTAGTACCACTCGACTAAATACATTACTGTACTTACATCTATGGCCTATCAATCCAGTAATCTACTGGTAGCCTTCAGTCTAGATAAATCTAGAAGGGAAATCTTATCTTTGGATGGGCTTCGCGCTTATATGCTTTCAGCGCTTATCCCTGCCGAACGTAGCTACCCTGCGATGCCACTGATGTGACAACAGGTACACTAGAGGTTCGTCCACTTCGGTCCTCTCGTACTAGAAGCAGATTCCCTCAAATTTCCTACGACCATAGAGGATAGGGACCGAACTGTCTCACGACGTTCTAAACCCAGCTCGCGTGCCGCTTTAATGGGCGAACAGCCCAACCCTTGGGACCTTCTCCAGCCCCAGGATGCGACGAGCCGACATCGAGGTGCCAAACCTCCCCGTCGATATGAGCTCTTGGGGGAGATAAGCCTGTTATCCCCGGAGTACCTTTTATCCGATTAGCGACGGCCCTTCCACACGGGACCGCCGGATCACTAACTCCTGCTTTCGCACCTGATTGACATGTCTGTCTCTCAGTCAAGCTCCCTTATGCGTTTGCACTCTACGAACGATTACCGACCGTTCTGAGGGAACCATTGAGCTCCTCCGTTACACTTTAGGAGGAGACCGCCCCAGTCAAACTACCCACCAGACACTGTTCCGAATCCGGATAACGGATCACGGTTAGACTTCTAACAATACAAAGGTGGTATTTCAAGGTTGGCTCCACGATCACTGGCGCGACCGCTTCAAAGCCTCCCACCTATCCTACATGTGTAGAATCAAAAGCCAATATCAAGCTGTAGTAAAGGTTCACGGGGTCTTTCCGTCCT
>CAZSJY010000016.1:0-34862 GCA_964607375.1 uncultured bacterium | reverse complement strand
AATCAAAGCTTACTACAAATGATGTAACTGTTCGTAGAACATTGCTTTGAACATTGCCTTTACGCAAATCAAATACATTTCTCACATCATCAATATGAGCTTTTGTATTCACGCTAGCAACTTGATGATTTATCAAAGTTTTCTTAGTAGTTAAAGAAATATCTTGACTTTCTTGAGCTCTAGCACCTGCACCACCACAAGCGTTTGTTGCAGTACCTGTTGCAGTATTAACATTATCAAATGTAATTGTGAAAGTTTCTGTTACACCAGGATCAAATCCATAGAAGAAAAATCCTTCAGTGAATCCATTAGCTGTAATATCAATTCCACCTGCACTATACTCGATATAAGTAGCTAAACAGCCACCTTCCCAAGCAAATTCAAAAAATCCAGTTCCATCTGACCAACATTCGTCATCTACACCATCTGCATCATGATCGCCTATTCCTGCAACTGTAAAACTTGATGCACAATCAACTACTAAGCAATCATCCGGACAAGTTTCTTCTGTTTCGTCACCGTTACAGATGCCATCACCACAGAATGGTTCTGGGCACCAGCCATTTGGATCTGGTAAATCTTGATAATCAGGACAATCACCACAGTCCCAACCCCACTCATCACAGAGGAAATTGACACCGTATTCACCATTATCGCAATATCCATCAGCAATCCAGCTAAGGTATTCTTCGCCAAATTCAACTCCGTCACAATCTAGATATGTTACTGGAGGTGTATAGTCATCATGTTGCCAAGCCCAAGTAATTGAGCCACTAATAGATTCTTCATCCCAACCACCTACTGCTGTAACTCCGTAAGGTGCATCAGGTCCACCACCGAATGGTAGTGTAAACGCATAATCAGCTGGCTCAGTTGTACCTGCACCACTACCAATTGTAGTACCATTGTCTAGGTCAACTGTCCAAGAGCATTCACTATGCCAAGAACCTGCTGCATCAAATGTATATGTATATTCGCCATCAGCTAAACAATACATAAATGAAGCATTTGTGCCTGATTCGATTGTCATTAAGTCTTCACCAAATACAAGGCTATTACCATTCCAACCGTCACCATAAGAGTCAACTAAGTTGAAGAACAACAATGTGCCTTCACAATCATATTCGCAAGAACCATCATCGATTGTTGCATCTGGATTGTAGTTTGTAGCTTCTGGATCAGTACACCCATAAGTTTCTTCCACAATTTCAAGTGTGTATGCAAAGTCAATGCCAAGCCCCGCAGCATTTTCAGCTAACGCTGGCCAATACATTAATCCAGCTGGAAGTTCGCTAAACACAAGTGTTAAAACTGATGCATCATCAAATTCATAAGCACCTAATAAATAATCATCACATGCACAATCATCCATTAAAATGATTCCTGCATTCCATAGCTCTTCCGTTACACCAGCTACTGTAATAGTTACATGGTTAGATTCAAATGGCAAATCAAACATATACCAAGTAGCATTCCAATCCAACAAACCTTCACAATCAACAGTTGCACCCTGGTTTGTACCTTCACCTGCAGCAGGAGCTATTAGCAATTCTGCACTTTCGCAAGTATCGTTAGTTGGTGCTTCATACTCGCAAGAATCATCATCGATTGTTGCATCTGGATTGTAGTTGATCGCTTCAGGATCAGTACAACCATAAACATCAGCTGTAGGTACTGTGAATTCGAAACTGATATCAGTAGTTTCAGGTCCTAAGGTGGTAAATTGGACTACACCGTCAGCATCTGCTAGAATAGCAGAAGCACCATTCCATCCATCACCATAAGAATCGAAGCCATTGAAGATATAAGTACCATCCTCAAGATCGATATCAAATACTCCAGCAACGCCGGTAAATAGAGCAGTACTATCGAGACTGATGTCCCAAGAGATTTCACTGTCCCAATCACCACCACCAACTGTTAAAACATAAGTAGCACGGACTTGGTCATAACTCAAGTCAGCAGTGTTCATTTCGTATGGTTTATTAACACTTTTCAAAATAGTAGTATTTGCACCAAAAATAAATGCAAAAACAACTAATAATGATAGTGTTTTTGTTAATGTTTTCATTATTGTCTCCTTTTTTGTTGTTTACTTACTTAACTAGAATTCCTTGGATTCCTCCTCCAAGGTCTACTATTTTCTCAATAGAGCTTGCCGTAATTTCACACATTCTACAACACAATGGTGTGATGCACATCAAACCCTTTTAACTTTTTTAAATTATTTAAATCACCCCAACAAAGCAAAACGGAAAATACTAAAGAATTAGCAAAATTGGAATAATTATTTTAACATTTTTCAATTATTTTGTGATTATTCACCAAAAATTGCTTAAACCACAGTATCCTCAAATTGTAAAATTGATAAAATCTCTAAATAATTTGATAAATTTGATTTTTAATTACACACTTTTACCAAAATTGTGTTTGATTTTGGATTCGAGTTATGATTAATGAAATTTGATTGAATCTAAAACTGGGTACTTGGTGCTGGGTGCTGGGTGCTGGGTGCTGGGTGCTGGGTGCTGGGTGCTGGGTGTTGGGTGCTTGAAACTCTAAATTGGATTAATCATAGTTTAACAAATGCTGGTAATATTTTAGGAAATTAGAAAATTATTGATTGGACTATTGAATATTTATGATAATTTGGAATATATTACGACCAAGTATTATCTGATATTTTGGTAAATGAACCAGCATAAAATAACATTTTGGGGAGTAAGAGGGTCGCTTCCAACTCCGGAACTTACGAAAATGAAATTCGGAGGAGAAACTTCTTGTGTTGAAATCCGAACTGCTCAAAATGATTTGATTATTCTCGATATGGGAACCGGTATAAGAAACCTAGGAAAAGTTTTACTGAAAGAAAAAAACTCTTTTAAAACTTGTAATATATTCCTGAGCCATACTCATTGGGATCACATTCAGGGACTTATGTCTTTTAATCCATTATACTCAGAAGAATGTCAGTTTACTATACATCACGGAAATTCTAACCAATCATCTCCGCAGATGTTATTCGATAAAATTCTTGGATTTGAACTCTGGCCAATTAGTTTAAATATGACGAAGAATATCACATTTCTTGAACATAACGATAAACAATATAGAGTTTCCGATGATATAATTGTAAATACAAATCTGCACAACCATCCAAACGGTGCGTACGGCTATAGATTTGATATTGGAAATGTATCAATTGCTTATGTTACCGATTGCGAACATCATCCTAATAACCCAAATCAAAATGTTATAGATTTTGTTCATGGAGTTGATTTGCTAATTCACGATGCCCATTTTACTCCTAAAGATTTGTTAAATTCGCAAGGCTGGGGGCACAGCAGTTGGATAGAAGCAACAATGATTGCCAAACAAGCCAATGTTAAACAACTTGCTTTGTATCATTATTCTCCAGATTATGACGATTCTGTTATTGAACAAATCGGGATTGACGCAAAAAGAGAATTTCCAAACACCATCCTTTCAAAGGTCGGACTGACAATAGAAATACCTAGCAAGTAACAATTGGCTATTAGTCTCTTTTTTGTCATATTATCCTCTTATTTCATAACAAATTTACAACATCTCTGTTACCTAAATAATTCTGGAATACAACCATAGGAAATTTCAGTTACTGCATCCTATTACTGCAACTGCTTTCTCTTTACTTACGGCTTTCTTTCATAATTTTCACCATAATTGCATTTTGCGCATGCATACGATTTTCAGCTTCATCAAATATGATCGAATAAGGTGAATCACAGACTGAATTAGTAACTTCAACTCCACGCTCAGCAGGTAGGCAGTGCATAAACAAAGTTTCTTTTCCGGTTGCATTCATCAAATCATCATTAACCTGAAATCCTTCAAACTTTCTTCTGCGTTTTTCTGTCTCTTCTTTCTGTCCCATTGATGCCCAAACATCAGTATAAATTACATCAGTATCTTTCACCGCTTGTTGTGGATTGTGACTAATTTCAATTTCGGATAATCCAGCTTCTTTTGTTTCTTTCATCAAATCTTCATTTGGAGTATAACCTTCTGGACAAGCAACTACAAAGTTCATTGGAATTCTCATTGCAAGTTCAAACCAAGAGTGAACTATGTTATTTCCATCACCGACATAAGTAATTTTGAGTCCGTCTAATGTTTTGCGATGTTCATAAATTGTGAGAATATCAGCCATAATTTGGCACGGATGGTTGTAATCAGTTAAACCATTTATGACAGGGACAGTTGCAAATTCTGCTAATTCCATTATATGTTTATGGTCGAATAACCGAGCCATTATGATGTCATTGTAACGACTCAGCACTCGAGCAATATCTGAAACTGATTCTCTTTTTCCAATTCCGATATCGTTTGGACCAAGATACAATGCATGACCACCCAACCAAGTAAATCCTGTTTCGAAAGATACTCGTGTTCGTGCAGATGGTTTTGCAAAAATCATTGACATACTTTCATCGGCAAAAGGATGATAACTCTCTCGTTTATAAAATTTATCTTTAAGCCATTTGGCTAATTCTAATGTTTCCCAAATTTCTTCTGTTGTGAAATCTGTTATATGTAAAAAATCTCTTTTCATTATTCCTCCTATTAATTATTTGTTAAGTATATTAAGTAAAAGTTGATTGGAGTTCCTCGTATCCATCCAATTCGAATTTCTAACTTATAAAATATACCTGCTTAAATCTTCATCGAAAACGATATCGTTTAGTTTTTCAGTTACACTTTTCTTATTGATCACCACTTTTTCAATTTTCTTTTTCGGAAGTTCAAATAAATAATCTTCCAATAAAGTTGTCATCACAGTATGCAATCTTCTCGCACCAATATTTTCCATTTTCTCGTTTACTTCTGTGGCAATTTGTGCAATTTCTTTGATGGCTGATTTATCAAATTCAAGTTCAACTCCTTCAGCCAAAAATAGAGCTTGATATTGTTTCAGAAGTGCATTTCTCGGTCGAGTTAAAATTTTAACAAAATCAGATGTTGTGAGATTATCCATCTCAACACGGATAGGAAATCGCCCTTGCAATTCCGGTATCAAATCCGATGGTTTACTTGTATGAAACGCACCCGCGGAGATGAACAGAACATGGTCGGTTTTTACCTGCCCATACTTTGTGCTAACCATACATCCTTCCACTATCGGAAGAATGTCGCGCTGAACACCTTCTCGCGATACATCAGGTCCTGAGCCACCACCGCTACCTGCAATTTTATCCACCTCGTCAATGAAAATAATACCATTTTCTTCAGCTCGTTTGAGTGCAATCCGAATCACCTCATCCATATCAATCAGTTTTTCGGCTTCTTCTTTCACTAAAATTTCCCGTGCATCACAAACTTTCAGCTTTTGAGTTTTATTCTTCTTAGGCATTATATTACTCATCATATCCTGAATATTGGATGTAATATCGTCCATTCCTATCGGTCCCATTACTTGCATCATCGGCATCGGACTGGATTGAGTATCGATTGTAATCAACCGATTTTCAAAATCACCACTCAATAATCGTTTGCGGAGTTTTGTTCGAGTTCGCTCTTGTCTTTCAATCGAATTTTCTTCTTGCAATTTTTCTGATTTAACAGGAAATAATATATCTAAAATTCGCTCATCAGTAAGTTCCTCTGCTTTTTTGATAATCTCCTTTTCTTTGAGATTTTTCACTTGCTTAACAGATACTTCAACAATATCGCGAACCATTGATTCAACATCCCTGCCAACATAACCAATTTCGGTAAATTTTGATGCCTCCACTTTAACAAATGGTGCATCTGCGAGCGTGGAAATCCGACGAGATATTTCAGTTTTTCCTATTCCAGTAGTTCCAATCAAAATGATATTATTAGGAATAATTTCATCTCGCAATGGTTTATCAACTTGTTGTCGTCTCCATCGGTTTCGTAGCGCGATTGCAACGGCTCGTTTTGCCTTCTTTTGTCCGATGATATATTTGTCTAATTCTCTGACTATTTTTTGTGGAGTTAAATTTTTCATTATGCTTCCAAAATTGTGATATGGTGGTTCGTGTAAATGCAAATATCCGCAGTGATTTTCATTGCTTTTTCAACTATTTTTTTGGGATTTTTCTCTCCGCTTTGGATAAACGCTCGTGCAGCTGAAAGTGCATATCCAGAGCCACTTCCGATGCTGATAAGTTGGTCGTCAGGCTCAATAACATCACCCGAACCCGACAAAAGATACGCCTGTTTATTATCCATAATTGCAAGTAAAGCATCGAGCTCACGCAAGATTTTATCAGTTCGCCATTCTTTTGCCATTTCCACAACAGCTCGTTGGAGGTTTCCACCAGTTTCATCGAGTTTGTTCTCAAACTTTTCAAACAAAGCCATTGCATCAGCCGCCGCTCCGGCAAATCCTGCTAATACGCTTCCATCTCCAAAACTGCGGACTTTCACCGCTTTGGATTTCATTTTAATATCGCCTAATGTTACTTGTCCGTCACCGCCGATTGAAATTTTCTTTCCAATGCGGACACCCAATATAGTTGTAGATTTGAATTTTATATTTTCGTTCATTTTTATTCCTAATTTTTTTGCTTCGTGCTCATTCGTTTTAATTCGCGGTAAATCACAAACTTTTCCTCAATCTTGCCACCGGATACTTCAGTTGTTCACGGTATTTCGTTACAGTTCTTCGAGCAACTTTATATCCTTTTTCATTTAGTAATTGTGTCAATTCTTCGTCACCCAACGGATTTTTCTTGTCCTCCGTATGAATAATATTTTTTAGCATATCTTTCACTACCGTGTTAGAAACTTCTTCGCCAGACTCAGTTTTTATTCCTTCGGAGAAAAATTCCTTCAACTCATAAATCCCAAAAGGCAGTTGAACATATTTCCGATTAGAAATTCGACTGACAGTAGAAATATCCACCTGAATATCATCAGCAACATCTTTCAATATCATCGGAATCAATTCTCTTTTTTCAGATTTCCCGAAAAATTTTGTTTGTCGTTTGATGATAGATTCCATCACTCGAACCATTGTCAGTTTTCTTTGCTCAACAGCATCAATGAACCACTTGGCAGAATCCATTTTCTGCCGAATAAATTGTCTAACATCAGCCTGCTTTCCATACTCAACCAACATATTTTTATACTTCTGACTGATACGCAACTCAGGTAGTGTTGGGTCGTTTACAAACACACACCATTTTCCGTCATTTTCTCTGACAGTTAAATCCGGGATGATGAAATCCTTTTCCTCTCCACTACCTAAAATACTTGAGCCGGGTTTTGGATTCAATTGCGAGATTACATTCATCGCTTCATTAAGTTCATTTTCATTGCAACTTAGTGCATCCATAATTTTGTTGTATCTGCGGTTCGCAAAATCGTCAAAATACTTATCTAAAACTTCTCTAGCCAATTGATTTGACCCATAACGATTAAGTTGTGCTAACAGACACTCTCGCAAATCTCTCGAACCAAGTCCGGGAGGGTCCAAATTTTGGATATCCTTCAACACTTTTAACACTTCATTTTCTGCGATTCTGAATCTGTCGGAAATCAGAATTGGCTCAACAGTTAAATAACCATCGTCATCAATATTCCCGATGAGTTCTTCTGCAATTTTGCATTTGGCATCTGACGGATTCAAATCACGATATTGATCCAACAATTTTTCGTTGAACGACCGTGAAGCTTTAATAGGAATTTCTCTATCAGCTTCAGGTTTTTCCGATGGTATTTTATAATCAAAAGCGTCTGGGTCACCTAAAATTTCTTCCCAATCGAAATCAGTTTCTTCTTCCTTTTCATCAATTTCAGAAAGCTCATCATCTTCACTTTGAGGTTCATCGGAATTTTCTTCAGGAGATTCTTTTTCTTCAATTTCGGTGAGTTCAAGAACTGGATTCTCTTCTAATTCATCCAAAATTCTTTGCTCCAACTGGGCAACATTTAGCTGAAGAATATTGGCGTGAAGCACCTGTTGGGGAGATAATTGCTGTTTGAGTTCGGTCTTTTGAGATAACTTCGCCACTATTAGTAATCCATTCTAAATTTACTTCCCAAATATAAACGGCGAGCATCTTTATTCTCCGTTAGTTCTTTAGCTGTTCCGGTCATCAATATTTCACCTTCGTGAAGCAAATATGCTCTATCCGTGATGGATAATGTCTCCCTAACATTATGGTCAGTAATCAACACACCAATATCCATTTTTTTCAAATCTTTGACGATATTTTGGATATCCTCAACTGCGAGAGGGTCGATGCCAGCAAATGGTTCGTCTAACAAAATAAAATCGGGATTCATCACAAGTGACCGAGCAATTTCCGTTCTACGCCGTTCACCACCTGATAATGTCATCGCTTTGCTCTTGCGAATGTATTTAATTGAAAATTTCTCAAGTAGTTCTTCTAAACGAGAATTTTGCTCTTTTTTGGATAATTTCGTCATTTGAAGAACCAACCTAAGATTATCCTCAACTGATAACTTTGTAAAAACTGATGGTTCTTGTGCTAAATATCCGACACCGTTTCTAGCTCGTTTATACATCGGCATTTGAGTGATGTTTAAATCGTCTAAATATATATCACCTACCGTTGGGCGAATCATTCCGGTAATCATATAAAATGTTGTGGTTTTACCTGCACCATTTGGACCAAGTAAACCAACAACTTCACCACGATTAAGTTCAACGGAGACACCTCGAACGACATCTCGTTTACCATAAGTTTTCTTTAAATTTTCTGTTCTTAATTTTTTATAAGTTGACATAATTAGCTTGGAGCTTTGAGCTGTGAGTAAGGAGTCTCGTAATCCTTTCTCCAGTATCCGGACTCCGGTTTCTTTCTTATTTAATCATTCTCCCTGTTACTCCCGTAGGTTTTAGAATTTTCCAATTTGATAAATCCATATCTGACTCAAATCCTATGCCTTGTAATGTATCCTTATCTTCCGTGGTAAACAAAACAGAATCTTTTGATGTAATTAGTCTATATCGATTATCCCAAAACAATCTCTCTGTTCGCAGAGTTAGTCCACTATCGGAAATTACAACCACATTACTGAATGCTTCAAAATTATTTGCACTTTCATTAATCATAGCAGAATCAGACAGCATTAAACTCGAATGATTTCCATCTTCATCAAAGAAATCTGCAACAACATTATCGGAGAGTAACGCATCTTCATTATTGTTTTTCTCTAACTTTTCAGATGTTACATTTATTACAGTTCTATTTTTTCTTGTAACCACAATTTGTGGTTCAATAATTTCGTGATCTTTCAATATCTTTTCACCTATGTTTGGTAAATTGTCAGCTTCAGTTTTAGTGCAACAGAATACCGATAAAATCAAAATTATAATAAAATAATACTTCAACCTTTATAAACTTCTTTTCTCATTTTGGCAAGTGCCTTGTCGTAGCGATTTTGCCCTTTGAGTATAAATTCCACTACTTCCTGTAAAACACCAGTTCCGCCACTTCTTTTGGTGATAACATCTGCCATTTCCAAAATTATAGGGTGTGAATTTGGTGGAGAAAACACAACCCCGCTTTTTTCCATTGCAGGAATATCAATTAGTCCATCTCCGATATATGCCACCTCCTTAGGTGACACATCATAAATTTTGCACAATTCAAAATAATCTTCAATTTTATTTAATTTCCCTTGAAAACAATGTTTGATTCCCATCTCTTTTGCACGAATGGTTGTCGCTTCGGAATATCTGCCAGAAAGTAACGCAATCGGTATTCCTGCAATTCGTGATGTGGCCGAACCAGCTCCATCGTGAACTGTAAATTGTTTGGATTCACTCCCATCCGTGTGAATGTGAATGGTTCCATCAGTCAGAACGCCGTCAACATCCGAAATTATAAGTTTAATCTTATTGATTTTGTTTGAAAAGTCAGCTTTTTCCATTGCGATAATTTACGGCGGCTGAAATAAATTCTCTGAATAAAGGATGTGCTTTCACTACACGACTTTTAAGCTCAGGATGAAATTGAACTCCTACAAACCACGGATGTTTGGGAATTTCAATCATTTCAACAAGGCCTAAATCCTGATTAACACCACTAAATATCAATCCGCATTTTTCAAGTTTATCACGATATTTATTGTTTACTTCATAGCGATGGCGATGGCGTTCTTCGATTTTTCTCTTTCCGTAAGCGCGAGACGCATTCGTGCTGGATATTACATCACAAGCATAAGATCCCAAACGCATAGTTGCACCTTTTTTGGTTACATTTTTTTGACCATGTATCAAATCAATCACAGGTTGAGCAGTTTTAATAAATTCTGTGCTGTTTGCTTTGTTCATTTCACAGACATTCCGAGCAAAATCAATTACTGCGCATTGTAACCCAAGGCAGATTCCAAAAAACGGAATCCCATTTTCCCGAGCAAATTGCGAAGATAATATTTTTCCCTCAATTCCTCTATCACCAAAACCGCCTGGAATCAAAATTCCATCAACATCATTATATTCTTGTGAAACATCGTCGAGTTCTTCAATTTTTTCTGTATCAACCCATTTTACTTGAACACTTGCGTTATTCTCAACTCCTGCGTGAATAAACGCTTCCAAAATACTTTTATACGCATCGTGCAGACTATTATATTTTCCGCACATCGCAATAGTAATAGTATGTTCTGGATTCTTATATCGCTGAATGAATTCTTGCAGATATTCAATATTCTTATGTTCCGGAGATTCATCAATTCCAAGACGATTTAGTATTATAGAATCAAATTCCTGTTTGTGCAAAACCAGCGGAATTTCATAAATCGTTTTGACATCAGGAGATTCAAACACATTATCGGTTTCAACATTGCAGAATAATCCAATTTTCTTTTTCAATTTGTTAGATAAATGATGATTATCTTCCGTTCTACAAACAATCAAATCTGGTTGAAATCCGATTTCTCGAAGTCGCATTACACTATGCTGTGTAGGTTTGGTTTTCATTTCACCAGCAGCGTTTATAAATGGAAGCAAAGTTGTGTGGATAACCAAATGATTTTGGTCTCCAATCTCTAAACAAAGTTGACGAATCGCTTCATAAAATGGTTGACCTTCAATATCTCCTACAGTTCCACCAACTTCTGTTATGACAAAATCAAATTTCCTTCTCGGATTTACTGCCTTTATTCGTTTTTTGATTTCATCGGTAATATGAGGAATGACTTGAATCGTCTCACCGAGATAATCTCCTCGTCGTTCTCTCTCCAAAACATTCCAATAAACTCGACCCGAAGATGTAGTATTCATCTCACTCATTGATTCATCTATGAAGCGTTCATAATGACCTAAATCGAGGTCAGTTTCTGAGCCATCATCCAATACGAATACTTCACCGTGTTGATACGGATTCATAGTACCTGGGTCAACATTGAGATATGGGTCAAGTTTTTGGATAGTTACTCGATATCCGCGTGATTCTAAAAGATATCCAAGTGAAGATGCCACTATACCTTTTCCTAAACCTGATAGTACTCCACCGAAAACAAAAATATATTTAACTGGCTGTTTTTTCACCATTTTCAAACCTCGGAGTTTAATTTTGAGTTAATCAATTGAAGTAATTTGAGAAGTTATCTCGGAATGAAACTTAAGGAATTTTATACTGAAATGATAAATGAAAAATAAATTATGGGTGAAAATATTGGATTCGATATTCGAATATTAAGAATCGAGACGTGACAAGATAAGTACTTGATGCTGGATATTGGATTAGAATATAGAAATTCTCATTTCTATTTACTACTGCTGCATACTACCACTATCTCTGATTCCTGCATTCATCATTGTTTTGGCGATATTTCCAGCATATACATTAATCTGTTTGAGCAAGTCTATAAGTTCTAAGTGGATTTCACGAGTTTCGATAGATTCGGTTATTTCTTTCTGTACTCTCTTCATATGTTTTCTTCGGAAATCAGATTCAAGTTTACTGTATTTTTTCTTCTTATATAGTATCTTTTTAGCATCCTCAAATTTTGGTTCTTTTAATGCTTCTCTAATTCTGCTGATTTGCTTACACACTTTTTCGTGATAAATTTGCAATTCGTTTTTCCCTTCGTCAGAAAAATCCAATTTTAAAGACTGTTTCTTCAAAATTAATGGAAGCATATTTTTGTCAATCACATCTCCAACACTTTCCATATCTTTTGTGATTGACATCAAGGCATAAACTTCATCTGATTGATGGGAATTTAGTCCTTTACTGCTGATAGAAATAAGATATTTTGAGATATTCTCCTCGAGAAAATCTGTAGATTTTTCTTTTAATCTAATTTCTTGAGCAACTTCAGATTGTGAATGGTATTCCTTCAACAAAGATTTATTGATAAAAGGTTTTATTATACTTCCCAACATTTCGCGTAAAATTCCAGCCATTCGAGATATCTCTGCTCGTGCAAGATCAATAGAAATTGCTGGTGTAGTGATATTCTTATCAAGAAATATTAGTGTAAATTCAGTCTTTTTCTCACGACCTTTGATTGGGAATAATTTGATTATTATCCTTGAAAACAAATGAGATAACGGTAAAAAGATAATTGCAACTGCAACATTGAATATTGTGTGTGCATTTGCAATCTGACGCGGAACTTCTAAAGCAAGTTTTGAACTTCCACTTTCAACACTTACAGGTGAAATCCATTTTACAAATTCCGTTAGGTAAGGAATAAAAAAGAAAAATAAGATAGCCCCGCTAGCATTAAATATTACATGGACTAATGCAACCCGTTTCGCTTCTCGGTTTGTTCCAATACTTGCTAATCCAGCAGTAACACAAGTTCCAATATTTGCACCCAAAATTAGTGGAATTCCTGATTCTAGTGGCAGCAATCCCTGTTGAGCTAAAACTATCACTATTCCAGTAAACGCACTACTACTTTGTATAAGGGCAGTAAAGATTGTCCCAAGTAATAATCCAAGAAATGGATTTTCTAAACCTTTCATCATCTCGATAAATGGTTCATATGACCTAAGTGGTTTCATCGCATCACACATCAATTTCATTCCGAAGAATAAAATACCAAAACCCAACAATGCTTCGCCAAGATGTTTTGTGGATTCTTTTCTAGAAAATAGTGTTAACGCGAAACCCGCTGTCACCATCACCAAAGCAAAATCAGTCAATTTGAAAGCAATAAGTTGAGCAGTAACAGTAGTTCCGATGTTTGCACCAAGTATTATGCCAATTGTTTGTACATAATTCATCAATTGTGCTTGAACAAAACTCACTAACATTACAGTTGTTGCACTTGACGATTGAATAACCATAGTTACAAAAGCTCCAACGAACAATGCTACTAGTCTATTTTTGGATAGAGCAGCTAATATTGAACGCATCCTGTTACCAGCAGTTTTTTTCATGCCGGAGCTCATTTTATCAATTCCATAAAGGAACAGCGATAATCCACCAAGCAATCCCACAATCAACCATCCCCAATGGATGGAATGGTCGTTCAATTCACTCGCAAGAGTAATCTCTGATAAGATAAAGATGGTTGTTAGTATTTTAAATAATTTACTCAATTAATATTTTTTTTCTGAATCAAGATTTATAGGATTTCTAATTATCAGATTTCAGGTTAATTTTCTGTTTTAAAATGTTAATCCTAAAATCCTGACTATCCTGATACTTATATGCTTTTACTTCTCCAATATCAAACTGAAAGCAGTAGTAAGTTTTAAAATATCCTTGTTAGCTTTAATGAGATGGTTACTAATGATTTTAGCTAGATTTCGTAAAATTCTGTAACCAATTTCAGGGTGTGATTGGCAAATAGAGAAGAAATCTACTTCCATCAATATACCAATATGGCAATCAGTTAAAGCGGTGATGGTTGCTGATCTACTTTCATTATCACTAAAAAGTGAAATTTCTCCAAATACCGGAAAGTCTTTGGCTGATATTTTTTTGACTTCCTTTTCACGAGTATCTTCTCTATGTCTATTAGTCATTAGCGTTAAAACTTGCGAAATACTAGCTTCACCATCTAAAAGGAAAATAAGAGAATCTCCGTCTTCTCCTTCTTTGATGATCGTACCATTTTTTGGAATTGTTTTATGGTTAAGTTTCTGTAGAAACTTATTAACAATCTCATCTTCTAAGTTATCGAAAATTCGATATGACTTTAATTTTTCAACATCAACTTTCATTATGGTATAATTATCGCTCCTTCCCCTTTTTTGATAATGTGATCTCTATCAGGATTAAGGAAAACTGAAACCTTACTTTCTTGGGCCAATGAATGTCCGGCTTCCTTTAACTTCCGTTCAATAAATGCATCTAAATTTGATGTATCAGCAGAGAGAAAATCTGTAATTCCAATTTTTTCTTCTTCATCAAATAAACCGACACATATCCAATTATGCTTATCTCGATAGTAATCAAACAAATCTTCAAAAGTTTTACCGATGTATTGTAACGGAATTTTCTTGCTTCTCAACCGATGGGAAGAATGAGAATTAATCATACTATTTAAGGTTTGCGGGACACCGGGTTCAACGATGTGTGTTGCTGCCATAAATGAATCGAAATTGTCACTTGTAATAATTTCATCTGCTTTAGCTCGTTTTAGATGCGTAATATTTTCTCTGCTTGTTACATGTGCAATTACTTTTAGATCAGGAGCAATATTTTTAATCGTCAACACTGATAGAATTGTTTTTCTGTCTTCGCTCGCAGTGCTATCATCAGAAATAACAAGTGCTGCTTTGGCATTTTGGATATTAGCTTTTTTCAAAATCGTTTCTCGGGAATAATCACCTCGAACATACTTCACTTTTATATCACTGAATTTAGCCATAATTCCGCTATTCTGATCTTCAGATAACTCGTTTACCATTGCAATTCGAGTATCCTTTGGATCTGAGAGAGTTGTTAATGAATCTAGTACCTTTTCAATATTCGGATTCCATCCACAGATTACAATATGATCTTTAATTATTAGTGTTTCCAAACCTCTCCCCTCTCTGATTTTTCGAGTTACAAAAATAGATGAAATTGTTCCTGTGATAAGTGCGGTTAGAGAAATTCCCGTTAACATAATGAATACAGCCAATATCCTACTATAATCACCTGTTGGAGCCATATCTCCATAACCAACAGTCGTCATTGTTACAATAGTCCACCAAAGTGTATTTTTGATATCGGAAAATTCTGTTTGTTCATCAGCCTCTAAATACAATATTCCTACTGCTCCGATAATCCAAACTACACACAGAAATCCCAAAACCTTAATTATCGGATTTGATAAAATAAGTAACAACCTATATTTCAATCGACTGATAGTCATTTTGTACCACTAAATTTCATTGCAAATAATACAAACTCAATAATGAAAAAACAAAGAGTTTTAAGAAAGAAACTTGATTCCGCGTTTACTAATAAATAATTTATTTACAGTAAAAACGACAACAAAACAGTGAATGTGGTATGTGGAGAACTGGTGACCTGAAATAGATGGTTGACAATGGGTTTTATGATAAGTTGTTTAATTGGCGTTGGTTATTCACCAAAAATTATACCAACAATAAACACAATATCTAGAACATTAACAATCTCTAATCACTTCAGCAATACAACTTTCTGTGTTTGAATAAACTCACCACTTTCCATTCTAACAAAATACACACCACTTGGTTGTGAATTGCCGTTCCAGTTGATTGTGTATTCACCAACATTGTAATATTCATCAACCATTGTTTCAACTAACTGTCCATTGATATTGTAAACTTTAACTGACACCATATCTGAATTGGGAATGGTAAATGATATGGTAGTAGTTGGATTAAATGGGTTTGGAAATGGTTGGTGTAAATTATATTCAATTGGAAGTGATAGTTCAGATATTGATGTTGATGAACAGTTGGTTGTATCTTGTTCTCCAATATCATATTCAGATAGACATTCTGGATATGGCGGACAAAGTTGGTTGTTTGATAATGAAGGTGAACTATCTCCTTGATTACATATCTCTGGTGGAATTTCTCCTGTGAGTTGGTTAGAAGTTAATCCCAAACCTTCAAGATTCACGAGGTTCCCAATCTCTTCTGGGATTGCTCCTGTGAGTTGGTTAGAAGATAAAGACAAATAGTTTAAATTTGTAAGATTTCCAATCTCTGGTGGGACCTCGCCTGTTAGTTGGTTATCATATAACCTCAACTCAGTTAAATTCGTCAGATTCCCTATCTCTTCTGGGATTTCTCCAGATAATTGGTTATAAGATAAAGACAAATAAGTTAAATTCGTCAGGTTCCCAATCCCTGGTGGTATTTCTCCTGTGAGGTCACTATATGATAAATTTAAACTAGTAGTCTCCTCTATATCATAACACTCACCCCATAACTCCACTTCAACACCATCAATACAATCCTGTCCCCACCCAACTGATAATATCAATAGAATAAATAATACATAAAGAACTCGTTTAGTAGTTTTCATTTTATCCCTCTTTTAATTTAGTTTAAGAATAATTTAAAACACATAATAAAGTTTACAACTAATCTACCAATTATACACATTAAATTTAACAACTAACTGGGATTCTATGTTCTTGGTGGATGGAGCTGAGAGTAAGATACTATATTTGGTCTGGTTATAAATCTTTGGTCTTGGGTGATTTGGTTTGGAAGATAGAGAAACTTTGTTGAAAATTGCCTTTTTCTAATATCTGATTTAACCTCATTTGACCCTCAATTTTGTCAAGCTGATCTCGGGAGAGGAATTTCCCTTATTATTTATGGTATCTGCCATTGCTTACTTGGTGCCTTATGTTGGATTCATAATGCCGGCCTGTCACTTCCTTTTCTCTCGGCTACATTTATCCAAATCTACTCTTTAACCAAAGTAGCTACATTTTCAATGTGAGGTGTGTGTGGGAACATATCTACTGGTCTGAGTTTGATAAGTTTATATCCGTTTTCACATAGGTCCTTAACATCTCGAGCTTGTGTTGCTGGATTACAAGAAACATATACAATTCGTTTTGGTGTTTTCTTTACAATATCTGGTATCGTTTTGGGATGAAGTCCCGCTCTCGGTGGGTCCAGCACCATAACATCTGGATATTCCAATTTTTGCGCTTCTAAATTAGTGCGAAACAAATTCATCAAATCACCAGTAAAAAACCACACATTTTCAACTCCATTTTTCTGTGCATTTTCCATTGCATCCTGGACTGCATCTCCAACTAACTCAAATCCATAAACCATCATCGCTTTTTTGGAAAGATAAAGTGAAATCGAACCCGTTCCACAAAATAAATCGTATACTATTTCTTTACCTGTGAGTTGAGATTCTTCTACAATTACATCGTATAAATTTTTCGCTTGATTAGTATTAGTTTGGAAAAATGAGTTTGCAGATATCTCAAATTCATAATCACCCAATTTTTCGATTATATGGCCATTCCCATACAAAATAATTTCCCACTCACCTTGAGATACACCCGCTTTCCTGGTGGTAACATTGTTCACAATGCTTGTAACTTTTGGAAATTCTTTAGTTATCATTTCAACAACTGGTTCAAGTAGCTTTGTTTCTTCCCGTGAGGTAACGATGTTTACCATAATTTCGTCTGTTTGTTGTGCACGAAGAATTAAATTTCTAATAAATCCAGTATGATTTTTAATATCATAGGGTTCTAAATTTAACTTATAAACCAACTGCTTGATGCGTTGTAGAATCTCATTTGCGATTGGTTGTTGAAGGTAACATTCGTCAATATTGAGAATTTTATCGTATCTCCCAGGAATATGTAATCCTAGTGCAAAATCTTTTGAGAGATGTTCGTCTTGACCCTCTACAGTCCACCGACGATTTGAAAATGTAAACTCCATTTTATTTCGGTAATAGAATTGCTCATTACAACCAATAATCTTTTCGATGTTTGTGTTGTTAAATCCGCCTATTCTTCTAAAGACATCTCTAACTTGTTCTTCTTTGTATTTCAGTTGAACAGAATAATCCAAATTTTGGAAAGTACAACCTCCACAACTTTCAAAATGTTTACATTTTACATCAACAGCTTTAGAAGACTCGGAAAGTACCTCTAATCTCCTCGCTTCAAGAAAGGATGATCTTTTTTTAGTAATACGAGCAACTACTTTTTGTCCGGGAATCGCATTTTTAACAAACACAACTGCATTGTGGATGCGGGCAACTCCCATTCCACCAAATGCTAATGATTCTATGGTTAATTCTACATCTGATCCCTTTTTCGGAAGCACAACTTCATTCATTAACTTATCTTTCATTTACGATGGACACACCAGAGCTTGTACCAATTCTATTAGCACCTGCATCTATCATTGCAAGAGTATCGTCCATATTTTTAATTCCACCAGATGCTTTTACACCAAGATTTTCGCCAACAATATTTCTCATTAATTTGATATCTTCAACTGTTGCTCCTCCAGTAGAAAATCCAGTTGAAGTTTTAACAAAATGCGCTCCTGCATTCTGTGATATTTGACAAGCTGTAATTTTCTCCTCATCTGATAACAAACAAGTTTCGATAATAACTTTCACCAAATTACCTTCGGATACCTTAACAATTTGTCGAATATCATTTTCCACTTGCTCAAAATCTTTGTTCTTCAATGCACCAATATTAATAACCATATCAAGTTCAGTTGCACCATCAGCAATTGACTGAATCGCTTCGGATGATTTGATGATTGAAGTATTTGCTCCAAGAGGAAATCCGATAACCGTACAAACAGAGATTTGTGAATCCTTTAGGATATTAGCACAAAACGATACATTCCACGGATTTACACAAACACTCGCAAATTGAAATTGGATGGCTTCATTGCACAACTTCGAGAGTTGGTGATGGTTAGCATCTGCTTTAAGTAGTGTATGGTCAATTAATTTTGCAATTTCTATTGGATTCATAAATTCATCCTCAATTTATAGTGGATTTGATTTTCTGTATCAATTCATTAGCAAGTTCATCTGTTGGAGCTTCAGCATAAATTCTAATAATCGGTTCGGTATTGGATTTTCTTATATGAACCCATCTGTCTGACCAAGTGAGTTTCAGTCCATCAATTGTATTTTGGTCACAATCCGCAAAGGTATTAGATATTCTTTGAATTGCAATTTCAGGATTAAGTTCATTCATCTGAATTTTACTTTTCACCATTGTAAACTGTGGCATAGAGTGGAATATCTGACTAACTTTATCATTAGTTTGTGCCATTCGATTTAAGAACATCGCACATCCAATGAGTGAATCTCTACCATAGTGAGATTCAGGTAAAATTACTCCGCCATTTCCTTCACCACCAAGTGGAGATTTCTTCTCTTTCATTAAGTTTACTACATTGATTTCTCCAACTGCAGAACGAACTACTTTTGAGTTATATTTTTCAGCAATTTTATCTAATGCCATAGTTGTAGATAAATTTGTAACTAATGGTTGTTTGATTAAATTTTGTGCAAGAAATCCATCAGCACAAATGGTTAAAGTGTATTCTTCACCAAGCGGATTTCCATTTTCGTCGACTACAGCCAATCGGTCTCCGTCAGGGTCAGTTGCAAAACCAACATCTGCTTTATTTTTGATAACTGCAACAGATAAATCAGCAAGATTTTCTGGTAACGGTTCAGCACCTCTTGGGAATTCACCATCAGGAGTACAATGAATTGGAATGACCTCACAATTGAGTTCAGATAATAATTTTGGAAGCACTTCAGAAGCAGCACCGTTTACAGAATCAACAACCACTCTGAACTTTCTCTCACAAATTTCTCTTAAATTGATAGCTCTAAGCTCTTTTGTATGCTTAATATGCTCGTAAACTTCATTAGTAAAATCGATAATTTTACCTAAAGTTGATGCATTTTTAAAACTATCTCTATCAGCAATTTGAAATAACTGATTATTTTTTTCTGCATCCAAAAAACATCCATCGGAATCAATAAATTTCAATCCATTCCATTCCCTTGGATTATGACTTGCGGTGATTACAATTCCACCTGCAAGGTGATGTTTTTCAGTTAAAAATTGGGCAGTTGGTGTAGGAATTATTCCGCAATTTAACACTGTTCTTCCAGCTTCAAATAGTGATTTTGTTGCTGATTGAAGCATTTCCTCACCGTGAGAACGACTATCTCTTGCCAACAGAATCTTACCATCTTGTTGGATTTGGGAAAAAGCTTTTGAGTGAACACCAACAACATTTGATGTTAAAGTATCGCCAACAATCCCTCTTATTCCTGATATTCCTCTAATTAAACTCATAGTGTAAAATTACAGATTTTTTATAAATTTCTTTCAATGCAAAAAAAAGTCCAGAAAATATCTGGACTTCAAAAAATTAATAAGAGAATTGTTTATTTTCTCTTTCTAGGTTTTTGTTTTGCCATTCTTTTTTCTAAACTTGGTTTCAGATAATGAGATTTAGCTCTAACATCTCTCAAAACTCCAGCTTTTTCCCACTTCTTTTTAAAACGCTTTAGCGCTCTTTCGAATGGTTCATTATTTCTAATATTTACAACTACCAAAAAGTACTTACCCCCTTCAACTGGTTTTATTCTTACCCTAAATATGTTCTTAATTTTTTACTTCGTGAACGATGACGAAGTCGTCTAATTGCTTTTTCTTTAATTTGACGAACTCGTTCACGAGTAAGAGTAAATTCTTCACCTATTTCATTGAGAGTGAGTGCATATTCTCTCTCAATTCCAAAATACATTTTAATAACATCTCGTTCACGATCTTTCAAAGTTTCAAGTGCTGCAGCGACTTCTTCCCTTAGAGAGTCCATCATCAATCCTTTGTCCGGATCTTCTTGTTTTGGATCTGCTATTACATCTAAAAGACCATTTGTATCATCCTCGGAAAATGGTGTATCTAACGAATGATGTCTTCGAGAAATTCTAACAGCATCAGCAACTTCGTGGGCTCCCATTTCTAGCTGGCGAGCCAATTCATCATCACGAGGTGGTCTCTCGTACTCTTGTTCTAATCTCTCTGATGCTTTATTAATTTTACTAATTGTTCCAACACGATTTAGAGGAAGCCTAACTATTCTCGAGTGCTCAGCAAGAGCTTGTAAAACAGATTGACGAATCCACCAAACAGCATAAGAGATAAACTTAAAACCACGAGTTTCATCGAAACGTTCAGCGGCTTTAATCAGACCAAGATTACCCTCATTTATCAAATCAGTTAAAGGTAATCCTTGTCCTTGATAATCTTTAGCTACACTTACAACAAACCTTAAATTAGCTTCAGTTAATTCTTTTAGAGCTTTTCTACTTCCCTGTTTAACCTTTATGGCAAGCTCAACCTCACGGGTAGGATCTAGTGGTTGAAATCTTCCAATTTCTTGAAGATAACGGCTTAATGCGCGATTTGCATCGTTCCCTAGTTTTTGTATTTTCTTATCAACTGCAGATTTTCTTTTCTTTTTGGGTGTAGCATCAGTTGCTTCTTCTGTTTTTGATTTGATTGTTTTTTTTACTTTTGTTGGTTTGCTTGGTTTAGTTTTAGTTGCATTTTTCTTTAAAGCAACAGAGGACTTCTCTTTTTTTTCCTTTACAGGAGTGTCAACTTTTTTTGTAATTTTTTTCTTATCTTCTTTTTTTGTTGCCATTCAAATCTCCAAATAAATTAAATTGCAGAGCATTAAATATACTAACACCTACACTTCCTTGCAAGAATTCGATATATCTATAAAATCTAACACTCCAAGTGCTTCAGGTCTTAAGTCTCCAAATTGTTCCAAGTTGTTTTCTGTTAGATGAAATTTAAGCGTATTTCTGATTTTTTTTCTACGCTGACTAAAAGCTAAACGAACTATTTCAGAAAACATTGTTCTGCACTTAATTTTTTTATCAATTGGAGTTAAAGATATAACCGCAGAATAAACTTCTGGTTTTGGGTAAAATACAATTGGTGGAACTTTAAAGTGAAATTTTACTTCAGCAAATGCTTGAACCATAACTGACAATCTACCATAAATCTTACTTCCGGGTGATGCTACAATTCGTTCTGCAACTTCATTCTGCACCATCAATACTGCTTCGTTCCAACATAAATTTGACAATAACTTAAAAATTATTGGTGAAGTAATGTTATAGGGTAAATTACCAATTATCTTATAATCACCTTGAATTTCATCTAAATCAAAATCCAAAATGTCACCTTGATGGATTATTAAATTATCAGGTTTATTTGCATTCAAATAATTGACAAGAAATGGATCAATTTCAATAGCAATTAATTCTTTTACTTTCTTCGATAACTCAAAGGTTAATGCTCCTTTGCCCGGTCCGACTTCCAGTATTACATCTTTATTTTGAGGATTGATTGTATTTACAATTTTACGGATGATATTTGGGTCTTGAAGAAAATTCTGTCCCCACCTTTTTCTAAACGGATGTTTCAAGGTTGTATTTTAGTAAAAAGTTTATGGGTATTAGTGGTAGTTCTTCGTGTAACTTCTTCGATTGTAGTATTCTTCAAATCTGCAATCTTCTCTGCTACAAATTTAACATAAGAAGGTTCATTTTGTTTTCCTCTAAATGGGATAGGTGCAAGATAGGGAGAATCTGTCTCAATTAGGATATTATTCAAATCAACTGACTTCACTACAGATTCTGTTTCCTTATTACCAAAAGTTACTATCCCAGTAAATGATATATAGAACCCTATTTCAATGAGTTGCTTTGCAGTATCTACTCCACTAGAAAAACAATGAACGACACCATTTGTACTATTAGTTTCTCTGATACAAGAAAGTAAATCGTCATCTGAGTTTCTGCTGTGAACTACTATAGGAATTTCTAAAGAATTTGCTAACTCGAGCTGTTGTCTAAAAACTCTCTTTTGAATGTCTTGACTTGAATGATTGTAGTGGAAATCTAATCCAATTTCACCTAAAGCTACTACTTTTGGATGGTGAAGAAAATTCTCAAGGAAATTCAAGTACCGCACAGGAGATAATTTAGCATCGTGTGGATGTACTCCTACAGTTGCATAAAGTTGAGTATATTTCTCAGCAAGCTCAATGCATTTTTCAGATGATTGTAAATCCGTGCCAATACAAATTATCTTTGAAACACCAACCTCTTCGGCTCTGTTAAGAACTTCATCTAAATTATGAAAACTATCATAATACAAATGAGCGTGACTATCAATCATTTTCATCGCTTAACTTCGATTCTTGGAAAGGGAGATTTCCCTTCTCCGAGGTTCGTACCTGGTTTCAGTAAACCGATAGAAACATCGTTTATAGGAATACTCGATGCACCTAAAATTCCCAATATTGTTTCTATTCTACTTGGCATTACTGGATGAAGTAATTGTGCACCAATTCGCAAAATATCAGCTGATAAAGAAAGTGTAGTAGCTGAAACACTTCCCGCAGATTGATCTTCTTTAACAAGTTTCCAAGGTGCTCGTGTTTCCAAATATCTATTCAAATTCCTCATAAGAGAAATAGACACTTCTATTGCCTCAGGAATCTTCATATCCTCTATATGTTTACGAACAATTTGTGGTGTAGATTTTGCTACTCCAATAAGTTCTAAATCAACTTCATCATAGTTGCCAGGTTCTGGAATTTTGCTATCAAAATGTTTTTTTATCAGAATAGTTACACGATTGACTAAATTCCCAAAATCATTAGCTAAATCGGAATTATAACGACGAATAAATCCATCTTCAGTAAATGAGGCATCCTGCCCTAAAACCATATCCCTCATCAAAAAATATCTTACTGGATCAACGCCATACTCTTCAATAAAATCCATTGGATTAATTACATTCCCTAGAGATTTTGACATTTTGGTTTCACCCATCATCCACCAACCGTGTGAAAATATAGTTTTAGGGAGTTTAATCCCAGATGCCATTAGCATTGTTGGCCAATAAACGGTGTGAGTTGTGAGAATGTCCTTAGCCATTAAATGATAATTAGCTGGCCACCATTTGTTAAATTTTACATCATCTCTTCGCCAACCAATCGCTGTGATATAATTAAGTAAAGCATCAAACCAAACATAAGTAACAAAGTCTTTATCAAATGGAAGTTCAATACCCCAGTTTAATCGAGATTTCGGTCGAGAAATACACAAGTCATTCAAAGGTTTTCTGAGAAATCCTAAAACTTCATTTCTTCGAGTAGATGGTTTTATGAAATCAGGATAGTTCTCTATATGGGAAATTAGTTTGTCTTGATACTTAGACATTTTGAAAAAATAATTTAACTCTTTTAGTTTTTTAACTTCTCTAAAATCACCTTCTTCAGCTTCTTTTTCTGTTATAAATCTTTCCTCTGAAACAGAATAATATCCTTCGTATTCATCTGCATATATTTCACCTTTATTCCACAATTCTTGGAGAAGTTCTTGAACTGGTTTAGTATGTCTTGGTTCAGTAGTTCTGATAAAATCGTCATATTGGATGTGGAGTTTTTCCCATAAATTTTGAAAATTACAAACAAATTCATCGACATGCGTTTGAGGATCAACACCTCGTCTTTCTGCAGCCTCTTGGATCTTTTGGCCATGCTCATCTGTGCCAGTTAGAAAATAGACTTCATCTCCATTAGAACGATGAAATCTAGCTATTACATCTGCTAAAATTGTTGTATATGCATGTCCTATATGAGGTTTATCATTTACATAATACAATGGTGTTGTTATATAAAATTTCTTCATTATTTCCTTTTCTTAGCCGCGAATTAGATCTAATACACAAATTACTTTGAAACTCGGGTTTTAAATTATCAAAACTAACTTCCTGCTGTTTTCGACTTCCTGTTACAAGACAAACACTGTTTTGCTATGTCAATAATCACTTTGAACTTTTCAATGTTTCTCTCAAATCACCCAGCATGGTCATTATCATTAAGGGTACATATCCATTTGCTTTTATATACCCAATTGTATCTTCAATAATAGTAATACATTCACTCCAATTCGTTTCATTATATATATTTGCAACTTCTTTAAATTTTTCTATCATATTAGAAAATATAACTTTTGAATCATCCACATCGTCTGAAATTATCATCATATCTCTGAGTATATAAATAGCTAATCTGAAAAAATAATTCATTTCATTTTGGCTTTTTCTTTTGAGAATTGAAATTCTATCTATCATCTTCTGCCAAAGTGATGCAGAAGGGTTAAAAATCGACTCGAAAATAAGGTCAATATCTTTAAATACATCTTCTGAAGATTTTAGTAATTTGTAAGCAAAACGGATATCGCCATCTGCAACTAGTGATATTACAGATGCTTTATCCTCTTCTAAACCTTCATCCATCATTTTTTTTATTATTGAACTTGATGATATAGGAGAAAAATACATTGCTTGGCTTCTAGATTTTATTGTATCAATCATTAGATTATAGTTTGAAGTTACTAAAATGAAAATAGTATTAGGAGGTGGTTCTTCAAGAATTTTAAGAAGTGCATTTGCAGATTCAGGTTGAGGAATACACAACTTTTCAGCATCAAATATTAACACAACCTTCCAACAACCTTCGGAGCTACTCATATAGATTTCTTTTCTTAAATCTCTTATGGAATTCAACAAAATTGTATTTGCATTTTCTAGTTCGATTTTAGAATATGGATTTTCTCCCATATCTTCCATTTTTTCTCTTAATGTAGTAATATCCTTATTACTGAGAGCTTTGATAGAAGGATCTTTTTTTTCAATATTTTTCCTGCGAGGGTAAGGAATTACTAGAGAAACATTCCCATGTTGAAAAGTTTTAATTTTTTTGCAAGATGGACAAGTACCGCAAGCTCCATTTTCAGTAGGATTTACACAGTTTACAAGTGCAGATAACTCTATCGCGTGAGCTTCTTTCCCACTACCGGTGGCTCCATAAAATAATAATGCGTGTGGTAATTTTTTAAAGGTCCAAGCAGACGACAAATGGTTCCAAATTTTATTGTTAATTATTAGATTTTTGTATATCATCTTATTTTCTAACTAGCCACTTTTCTGGGTCAAGTTTTAGCTTGTTTCCCCAAATCTCAAAATGCAATTTAGGTCCGTCCAAAGAACCATAATGACTAACTTCTGCAAGCATTTCACCTTGTTGAACATAATCATTTTCATGAACAATAATGTTATCAATGTGAGCATAAACGCTGAGATACCCTCCACCATGATCAACAATAACAACATTCCCAAATCCTCTAAGATAGGTGACTGTAGTAATCATACCATCAAGGACTGCTGACACTTTTGCTCCTTCTGAGGCTTTGATATCAATTCCTGTATTCTCAGTTACGGTGTTTAATCTGCTATTAACTTGATTGCCAAAATGTGCAATTACTTTCCCTTGTACAGGCCATGGTAATTTCTTTTTTTGTGAAGCAAAATTACCCGAAGTTGCTTTTTGAAGTTGAGCTCGTTTTCTTGCCAATTCTTCTTCACGGCGTTTTGATTCTTTTTTATCTCTAAGTAGTTTCCCGATTAGTCCTTCAATCTCAGCTATCATTTTTTGTTTATTTTTTAGTTCATTTTCGAGCTCATTCTTATCTTTTTCTATTTCTTTTAGATATCTTTTTCTTGTTTTTTTATCTTTTTCAAGGTTAGTACTTTCGTTTTGTTTCTCTATACGAAGAGTACGCTTTCGATTTAACTCTGTTTTATAATTTCTATTTTTGTTTTCAAGTTCAATAATACCATTCTGAATTTCTTCACTTAGATTTTTTTCAGATTGTGAAAGAACTGATAAATATTTTGTTCGATATGTTAAGTCGTTCCAATTATCTGATATCAGAATTGTCTCTAAAAGTGTTGGTCGTCCATTTTTATACAGATAAACAATGCGTTTTTCTAATTTCTTTTTTAAATCTGATAATTGTATTTCATTAGCTTGAATTTCTGATTCTAGAGTATATATCTGGTTTGAGACGAATCGTTCTTCTCTAGTTAGCGATTTGATTAACTTCTCTGTTAAGCTGATTTTATGTTCTAAATCTAATAATTTTTCTGTTGTTGATATAGCTTCATTAGTTTTGGAAATAATATTCTGTTCAACATTTTGGATTTCCTTACGAAGTGAATTTAATTCAGAATTACGCGCGTCAATATCCTTCTGTATTTCCGTAGAGGATTTTTGCCCGGAAATGAAAGAAAAGAAAAATAGTATAATAAATAGGTGAATTTTCATCGCTGTCGAGTCGTGAAATTAAATTGAAATAAGATATATTCCGATATAAATAATTCAGAATGATTATTTAAGTTCCGAATAAATTCTCATTCATCTGTATTAAAGTAACTTTGATAAACTTTTTTATTCTCAGAATCGAAGTTAGATAAAAACTCGAGAGAATCTATCATTTTCATTGCTGACAACATCTTCCCGATTTCTTCAGCGTGAGCATTTAGAAACAACATAGTATTTCTTTCAGTTCCTATTTCGTTGTAAATACCAATTAACATTTCGTCGAATTTAGTTAGAGATGTTTTTAACTCCTTAGGGATGTATTCTTTTGAATTAAACATATCTAATGCTGTATAAAAATGTAGTTTAGCTGATCTTAAATAGTGATTATCCATAATTAATCTGCAATTTTTCCAACGGTTTTCCCACCCTCTTGATCCTGCAGTTTCTTTACCTTCTAATGAAATGTCTTCGGCTTTTTTGTAATAAATATCTCCACCTAAATAATCCCAAGTATCCAACTCACCTGCAATAATCAAAAATGCAAAGTAATCTAACAACGATGCTAAATTATCAAAAGAAGGAGTAAAGAAGATAGATTGCCCCTGAGAATAAGGAAATTCAACACCATTTGTAAAATACTGCTGGTCTAATCGATTAGAAGCTAAAACTTGTGCGCTAACGGAAGCTTCGTTACCTTTAATAGATACGCTTTCAATCACAAAATGAATATCCAAAACCATTTCAATATCTGTTGCATCAGGAGCAAATTCAGTTGAAAGGAAATATGATTGAATTCGATCTTCAAATGAAAGGAGTAATTTTCGTTCTCGTTCTCCTCGTAATTGACGAATATCTAAATCTACTTTAACATCAACAAATTGAGAAAAACTCAACGAAAGTAATATTGTAATTGTTGTTAAGAGAAATCTGAGTCTTTTCATAGAAGCGAATTTACCAAGAAATGAACACTAATTACAATCTATTGAGAAAATTTTGTTTTTGTACAAGCTTATCAAGATAGCTACTTCACTTTTACCAATTTGACATCAGTTCCAGTCATCTTCATTTTCTTTTTCCACGATTTATTATTTCCAAATGGATTTCCGTGACTCCAGGTAGTATGAAAACCACCAACAAGTTTACCATCGATGTAATCGATGATTAGATAATGAAGTCCATCACGATATAATTTTTCAGATTCAACAATAAATCCATCTAAGTCACCTCCAATTAAATACTCAGGATTACCAAAATATCGTTCTATCAAACCATTGCGTCTAATATAACCATTTATGAGTTTGGCATCTCCTACAGTTCCTGAAACAGCTCCATCAGGTAAAATTTGGATTGAGAAAAATATACTGTCCTGTTCAGACCACAATACAATTTCGTTCCCATATCCCTCCCAATGACCAACAAATTCACTCGGAGGAGATATTTTACTTCCTGCAAATACCACAGAAAATGTGATTAACAGAAAGACAGAGAATTGTTTATGATTAAAATCCTTCACAGTTTATCTTGAATTTGATGAAGTTTGCATTTACACCTTATTAGCAAAATTTTACATTCATCTCAACTATCAAAACCTCGTATTCACCACATTATTATAAATTGAGCCAAATGAATAGCTAAGACCAATATTTATAAAATAATTGAAATTCGTTGGGATTTGTTTTTGTTTTAAAATATACTCTTGAGGTTCTATATCTCCATCTACTACTTTTTGTGATAATGAAATTTGGTCATTAATCCACGAATATTTCCCTGATAAATCAAGTGAAAATCCCCTAAATAAATTCAACGATAAATTTGCATAAATACTGAATTTATTTTTTGTAATATCGTGGAAATAATGTTGAGCTTCAATTTGAATAAAAGTCGTACCCCAAGGTTGAACAAACTGAGATTCCAAGGACAAAGCTTCACCAGACAAAGATTCTTCTATTTTTCCGTAGATAGTTATATCATTATACTCAAAATAAGATGCTCCAACTTTATATTGTAAGGTTAATTCGTGAGTGCTGGATTCTGAATATGGAAAAATACTATACTCAATCGCTGGTCCAGACAAATAAGAAATTTTAGTATTACTGTAGGTAGAAGAATTAATAAATGCATATCCTCCAATGGATAAGTGTTCCCCCATGCTTTTAACTAATAAACTCCATACACTTCCACTAACTGACTTATTATAAATATCTTCATAATAAGTCTCTCCATAATAATAATCTCCATAAAAGTCACCAAAACTCCCGTGTACTGATGATTGGAATTTCCAATCTTCAGTAATTCTCTCAACAGAAAGAGATGCCCAAGAATTTGATGATTGAAAAGATTGTTGACCGTTAGCATTTCCATTTAATCCAATTCTAAATACCCAACTATCCCAAGGGTCATCAACTACAACTGTTGGTTTTGTTGGAGAAACATATTGAATATTGATATTGTCAGCAACAGATGTTGAGTTCACATATTGAATCAATCCTAATTTTAAAATTCTAACTAATTCATTTCTATCCGTTTCATCAGAATCCATTTCTTGTAGAATATATTTGAGCGTATCATTAATTCCTTCAAAATTCTTCTTTCCATAAAATGTAAATGTAAACTCTTCTCCACCACTTGCCGTTGGTCGGAATAATTCAACTATATGGACATCCGCATCACCTCGATCTCTGACATAATTCACAAAAGTTACATTTCTTCGAAGATAATCCAAATCGCATAAATCACAATCGATGTAAATATGGACAAGGTCATTTTCTGAAACACTATGGTCTCCAAGACAAAATGATGTGATAGAAATAATAACTGAAATTAACAAAATCATAGTTTTTTTCATATTGCCCCCTTAATTTTTTTTGGCTCTCTGTTTATTTAGAATTTCATCCTTAATCTGCATCATATATTGATAAGCTGAATCATACTCATTTGGAATTATGTTATCCAATATGGCTTCTTCGATTGCTTTCTTTATTTTTCCAATTGCCGGGCCGGGTTCAAGTTTTAGATCATTCATAATCACATCACCTCGAACAGGAGATTGGAATGTGCGAAGTTCGTCACGAAGTTTCACATTTTGCATTAATTTTTCAACTCGCTCAAAGTTACACATATATTTTTGGACTTTATTTGGATTTCTCGTTGTAATATCTGCTCGACATAGCGTCATCAAGTCATCCACAAATTCACCTGCTTCAAACATAACTCTTCTGACAGCACTGTCCGTAATTCCTTCCATAGCCAAAGTTATTGGTCGCAGATGCAATTTTGTGAGTAACATTAAATAATCACGCAAATCGTTTGGCAATTTCATCCTGCGAGAAATTTTTCTTAACATCCTGCTTCCAATTTCATCGTGTCCGTGGAATGTCCAACCCTTACTTTTGGCAAATCGCTTTGTTCGTGGTTTTGCAATATCATGAACAAGTGCGGCAAATCGCAGATTTACATCTAATGATAATTGTGCTGTATTATCTACGACCTTTAGCGTATGCAGGAAAACATCTTTATGACCTTTATTGTCGATAACATAAACTCCAGATAATACATCTAACTCAGGAAATGCAAATTGTAGAAGTCCTGTTTGTTTCAACACCATAAATCCAATACTTGGTTTATCCGATTTTAGAGTTTTAAGTATTTCTTCTGTTACTCGTTCTTTCGAGATTATCTCTAATCTTGATTTTTGTCGAGCGATACTCTCCAGAACTTTTTCATCAATCGTAAAATTAAGTTGAGCAGAAAATCGTGCTGCTCTCATCATTCTTAGTGGATCATCGCTGAAAGTTTCATCGGGATCTAATGGTGTAATTAACTTGCCATTGTGTAAATCTAAAATCCCTCTAAATGGATCAATTAATGAACCAAAATTTTCTGGTAAAATTGATGACGCAATTGCATTTATGGTAAAATCTCTTCGAGACATATCCTCTTCAACTGTAGAAAATTCTACTTTCGGTTTACGAGAATCTGATTGATAAGTTTCAGTTCGGGCTGTAGCAACTTCTATCTCAATATCAGGATGAGGAATAAGTGCTGTTCCAAATTTATCGTAAGGAACTACATTATTTATACCGAGTTTCTTAGATAACTTTTCAGCGAATTTTATCCCATTGCCCTCAACCATAATATCAATATCTTTATTTTCTCGCCCCAATAAAGCATCACGGACATATCCACCTACAACGAAAGCAGAAATTCCCATTTCATCCGCTAAATTTCCAGCAGAATGAAGAATATCTGAGTGTTGTTTATTTTTTTCTAATAATTGAGAGATATTACTCATTTACTTCAACAGCAACAATTTCTGAGTTTGAGTAAAATTATCTGTAGTTAGTTTTGCGAAATAAATTCCGCCTGGTTGATTCGTTGCTTCCCAAACAACTTCGTAGTAACCTAATCCCTCTCTACTATCTACTAACTTCTCGATCAATTGACCGTTCACATTGTAAATATGCAATAGTACGGAGCTTATAGTAGGGAGTTGATAACTAATCGTGGTAGTTGGATTAAAAGGATTTGGATAAGCGTTTAATAATTGATAATTAGGAATTGAAAATTGAGAATTATTATCTGCACTTCCAGATTCAACAGTTATACTAAAATACTGGTTTTCAAAGGAAAATTCATCTGCATAATCAGTTACTGTAATTATAACTTGATACTCAGCATCCTCTAAAGGAAACCCGGATAATTCAGCAGTATTATCTCCATTATCCGTTAGCGTTAACCAATCAGGTGAAATGGTTTTTATAAATGTCAGTGCTTCACCATTTGGATGTTCTGCTGTTATCGTATAAGAATATTCAGGTGTTTCTAAAATATCAATCCAATCAACTGGTGAGCTCGTAACAAAGTCTGGAGCTTCCAATAATAAATTAAAATTTACACCACAAATAGAGCCAAGAATAAACCGTCCGCTTGTATCCCAACCTTCCCACTCAATAAATTCAACTTCAGCTATAGTCCACATTTTATTTTCTGATGCATCATAATATCTGAAACTCATGAGATTTCCTTGCATAAACCCATCGACCTGTGATGTAATAGCATCATCTACCCAAGCTGATATTTGAGTAACATCCTCAAATAAAACTGAAGCACCAACACATAGAAATCCATCGAATACAGCAACTTCATCTACACCATATTCAGGAGTAAAATCTTCTGAAACAATTTCGTTCACAAAAATCGGTTCAAAATTATCTGTTGATGTAAACTGAAAGTGTAAAGTTTGTGCATTTAAACAATAAATTAACAAATAAATACCAATAAACCATTTTGTATTTTTCTTCATTTTATTAATACCATTTTATGAGTTTGAGTAAAATTACCTGTAGTTAGTTTTGCAAAATAAATTCCACTTTGATATTCATTTGCATCCCAAATTACTTCGTAGTATCCTAATCCCTCTCTACTATCTACTAACTGATCAACTAATTGTCCATTGACATTGTAGATAGCAAGTAGCACGGAGTTTGGAGCATGGAGCTGATAACTAATAACTGTTTTCGGATTAAACGGATTTGGATAATTGGAGTGTAATAAAAGAGAATTTTGAAACAATTTATCAGAAATTCCAGCAACTTGTGAACCCCAGATTCTATCTACAAACTCAGGATGGTCAACAAAAGGATTTCTGTTGTTTTGTATGTCGTATATTTCTTCATTTCTATTAATTTCTTTTACACTAACTGGATCTTCATCGTGCCAGTCAATTAACATATCAACAGCCCATTCTTTAAGATCTGCACCGTTAACCATGTCATTATCAATCCATCCATTATCCTCAGTATAATATCTGGTGGACATATAAAAATAAGTTCTTGCAAAATCTCCTTTATATTCATCAATTGGTTCAAATACTGTTCCGTAGTAACCATAGGATGACATAACCCCTCGTTTACTGCCATTTTGAGATGTCCAATTTGGGTATTGTACTTCTCCAAAAGGATAATTTGATCTCATACCGTTTACATACCCATCCGTTGGATAAACATGGAATAAGTCAGATTTCATTGGTGAACCATTATCAAACCAACTCGATGGCCAAGAATGTTCTCTGTTATAACAATCTCCCTCCCCACTATAATTCCCACATTGATCTGAATTCACAAAATGATAAATATAAGGAGGATTCCCTGAGGGATTATCGGAATACATATCCCAAACTGTATTATTTGATTTTGCATCAGTATCTTCAAATAGTTCGTGCAAATTACCATAACTTTGTGAATTGTGATTATCTATAATATTGTGAAGAATAGATCTCAATACTTCCCCTGTAAATCCTTCTGTTCCATTATAATATCCACTTGGAATATCTCTACTTGTGGATTGACTAAATGCAAACCACAGCAATAAAATAATAATTACTAATATCTTGTTATTTGATTTAACGCACATTTTTTGATTTTCTTCTAAATAAAATTAAAGGGGTGATTGCCACCCCTTTAATTTATGATTTTATTTTCTTTTCAGAAACTTTATTTCATCAACAACATTTTCTTAACACTTGTGAATCCGTCTGCATTAATAGTGTAAACATATACACCACTTGCTACAGACTCACCATTCAAGTTTGTTCCATCCCATTGTACTTGATGATATCCAGCTTTTACTTCACCAGACACAAGATCAGATACCTTCTGACCCATAATATTGTAAACACTTATGCTTACATAAGAATCTAAAGGTATATCATAACCTATCATAGTTACAGGATTAAAAGGATTAGGATAGTTCTGTGATAAACTATATTCCTTAGGTGTAGTTATTGACCTAAGCAATATTGGTTCTATATCATTTCCTACTATTCCGTTAACTTCAAAAGTTAGATGATCTACTACTTCAAGCTCTGCATCTGTAGAAGTTTCATATACTCTAAATGTTAGTTCTTCACCATCATTACCGTAAGCCATCAAGTTAGCTGTATATGTATCTGTTAGTGGGAAGTATGTTGCTTCTACTACTCCTCTTACTTCATCACCTACAAATACTGCAAGTTGATTACCTTCTTCTAACTGTGCTGTAATTGCCATATTATACTCAAACTGACGATAGTCAACACTCCAGTTGAGTTCTTTGACTTCAATTTCAACTTTCGCCATACCTGAAGGTACACCGTAGATAAGTTGTGCATCTGCAACCATCTGCAACATATATCCATCACCAGGATTCATATCATTTAATCCATTACCACTATACCATCCAAAATCATCATAGTAGTTAGCGTATCCAGTTTGGTTTTTAATGAATGAACCATTTGGTTCAATGCTTACCAATGCATCATTCAAGTTGTTAGAAGTTTGAGGTAAATAACCAATCCAATTCCAACCACCTAAAAGATCAATTGGAGTATTTTGGAAGTTTATCGGAGCTCCGGTAAATATTAAGTTGCCATCTGCATTCATTTGTAGCATATACATACTGGAAACATCAATATCTTCAAGTCCATTACCACTATACCATCCAAAATCATCATAGTAGTTAGCATAGCCACTTTGGTTTTTGATGAACGAAGCATCGTTACCGAGTGTAGCCAATACAGTGTTTAGACCCATATCCACATTCTCAATGTTCACTGAGAACCAATTCCATCCTGCCATAAAATCAAGGCTTATGGTTGTAGCACCTGAAGCGTGTAATTCAAACGGAATCATATCGTTTCCAATAATATCGTTTGCTACAAAAT
>CAZSJY010000015.1:28867-35627 GCA_964607375.1 uncultured bacterium | reverse complement strand
AGTTGGTAAACTTGCCCTCTTGTTTATGTAAAGAGGGGGAATCAAAAAAACCTAATGAATTGGGGGGGGCAAAATTTATAGTTACATAGTGTGTAGCTTCGCGTGTACAGCGTGCAGGTGTTGGTGTTAGTTGTGTAGAGTTGAGTGTTTGATGTGTTGGAGACATTTGTATTTTATTAAGACACTTTGGGTTATTTAATCACAGAAGTATGCTCCTGTCTAACCAAAAGGCAAATGCGTTGATATTGTGACAACGGTACTTCATGAAATGATGGAAAGTTACATTGTTATAAGTGTGCTTTGTAATATATTTTCAAATTCACAACGAAAACTCCACCTGTCCACACATCACTGATTAATTTGCGTGTTCATCTTTATAAAATCTTGTTGTTGGATAGGCAAATTCAATGTCTTTATGTTCATCAAATTTACTAAGAACTTCTTCCCAAATATCTTGTTCACTATCACGGCGTTTTCTTGGATTGCATAAATATCTAATTGTAAGAAGAACACCACAATCTTCAACTTTAGTATAAACTGTAGGAGTAAAATTTGGTTGATGAATTAGGAATTTCCTCGTAGCAATTTTAAGTTTTTTTGATGCTGATTTACTTAAATGTTCAGCGTGATTTTTGGATATTTCTGAGAGAATTCCTTTAGCTTTTAGCCAATCACTTTCAAAAGTAACCAATACAGGAATTTCGTTCCAAATGTACTTAAATCCCTTTCCATAATTTGCTAGAGTTTCCGAGAATACTTTTCCGTTGGGAATGTGGATAATCCTACCAGTATTTTGGTCTGCGTTTACCCAATTTCCGATTTCCATTATAGTAAAATTAAAAATATTAATATCAATTACATCGCCTGCATGTTCACCAACTTGTACTCGATCTCTTACTTCTAACGGACTTCTCCATAAAATAAATAACCAACCTGTTATGTTTGTAAGTGGGTCTTTTAATGCAATCGCAATACCTGCAGATAACAACCCCAAATAGGTAGCTATTGACTGGATTCCTTCAAACCAAATTCGTCCAATAATAATCATTACGATTATTGCACCGATGTATCCTGTAGTTTTTTGCCAATTATACCTAGTTTTTGGATCATCGGTTGTTTTCATCACGAATTTTAGAATTAGTTTTCGTCCGATAAAATAAACTAGAATTGCTAAAATCGAAGCAATAATTTTGACTTGTATAGATGAATAAGTGAAAAATTTAGTAAACCAGTGGAAATAACTGTCCATTTTATAATTTTCTATTTGTAATTATTAAAAAGATACTTAAATATACCGACCGAATTTAGAGATATAACATTGTAATTGAAAACCGATTTGGAAATTATGTAAAAAATTCATGAATTATTGTTAATTTTATACATTGATTCAACTAAATTTCAACAACAGTAGTAATTAATTAAAGAGGATATCATGAAAAAAATACTGATAAGTGTAACTTTAATATTAACAGTTACTTTGTTATCTGCAGAAAAACTGGCGGTTGTTACAAAAACCTTTGGGGATGTTTATTATAAGAGAGCAAGTATAGAAGAGTATTCTCCCGGTATCCCTATTGGAACAATTTTAGAGGAAGGCGATCAGATAAAAACTGACAATGGATATATTGTCCTTGTAATGATGGATGATAAAACTCAAATCAAACTTCGTCCAAATACAGAATTAAGCCTGTCAGCTGATCCTGATCCAAAATTCTATCAATATCGAATGAATATTAACTTTGGTACAGTTTTCACGGAGTACGAAAAAACCGACGAAGGTAGTTTTCGAATTGTAACTCCTACATCTGTTGCTTCAGTTAAAGGAACTGAATTTTGGACAATATCAAAACCATTAGGTGTTGACAAAATTTGCGTTATTACCGGAATTGTTGATGTACTTAACAATTTTACTGGTGAAAGTGCTACAGTAAATGCAGGAGAAACAGTTAAATGCTCAAGCTCGGGTGAGTTGTTATTAGCACCTTCGACTGGAATTCCTATAGATCCTGAGGTGGAATTTGGAACAGGTGAACCAAAAATTGAAGAAGAACAAAAAGAACCAATAGTTGAGCCTGCCGAATTTGCTTATGCTAACATAATTGAAGAAGCAGAAGATTCTACAGAAGTTCTAACGAAGGAACTACTAACAATAACTGAATCAGAACCAGATCCTGAACCTGAAACTCAAACTGAAGAAAAAGAACCTGAAGAAGAAAAATCAGAACCAATGTTTGGTGAAAACCTAAAGATGAATGCAGGATTTGGAGCTGTAACCTTAGATGGAAATTTATACAATCAAATTGCCCTTAGGCCAGATTTTAGTTTAGGCAAGCTTGGAATAGGACTGGATGTTGTACTCTATCTCGATCAAGATGGTAATATTAGAAAAGATGATTGGAATGAGTTTTCCGATTTCTTTGATAAAATTATGTATGTTCGTTGGGCTAAGCAAGGAGATCCGTTTTTTGTTCGTGCCGGAACAATTGAAAATACAACTCTCGGTTACGGTTTGATTATGAATGAATATTCAAATAGTATAGAATATCCTGATGTAAAAAAATTAGGTTTACATACTGGAATTTCTAAGGGAGATGTTGGAATAGAACTAATGATTTCTGATATTAAAGGTAACTCAGGCTTAATGGGACTTCGAGGAACATATAACATTGGAAAACTGAAATTCGGAGGTTCGTGGATTTCAGATTTTAATCCATATTTAGGATTAACAGATTCAGATGGAGATTACTATCCAGATGTTTTGGATGGCTTACCTGAAGACAAAAAGTATTGGGCAGACTTAGATGGTGATGGAATTGCTGATGAAATAGATCCAGATCGAGATGGCGATGGTTATACTGATAACAGCCAAGACACTAACATTCAAGATAATGACCCAGACGGTGTAGATTTGTTACCAATTCCATTTAGTATAAAAGAAAACCGTAGATCTCTAAACTCACTAAGTTTTGATGTTGGTTACCCAGTTTTCAGTAACGATTGGGTAAATATAACAGCATATTCTGAGTTGGGAACTTATTTTGGACAGAGCTATGAATTTTATAATACTGAGAAAAATTTGGACACCTTATCATACGGTTGGGGTATGGTTATGCCGGGATTGAAAGCTAAGTTTTTAAAATTATTTGATATAAATTTGGAATATCGAAGATCAGGTGGTCACTTTGTTTATGGTCTTTTCAATCAGAGCTACGATGTTGAACGAGTATCATTTATTGACCTAAGCGGAGTGCAAGACACTTCTATTGGTCTCCATCCTATAACCAAATATGAACAGTTGTTTCAAAACAATAAAATGAGTGGTATTTTCGGTAGAGCATCAGCAAACATATTTAATATAGCAAGTTTAACATTTGGATATCAGGATATGAATTCTTCAGAAGGAAAATCAGTCAAAGGTATTATGGGAAATTTGAATATTACACCTAGTTTTATTCCAAAATTGAAAAGCGCTAGTGCTTATATAAATCGAATGAATGTTGATGACCCGTGGGACATTAAAAGTGAAGGAACTATGATTGGTTACAATGTTTCGGTTGATATCGGAGGTGGAACAATAATGAATTGGATTTTCCAACGATCTTATTTGGACATCAATGGTGATGGTGAAATCGAGGGTGAAGAAGAAACTATTACATCAACCATAATTGAAACTTCTATTGCTTTTTAATAAATTAGATGAATACTGATGATATTCAAAAACTCCTTCATTTGGTGTTTCGGGAAATACTTCAGCAAATTAATCATTCAGAAATTTCATAAATCAAATAGAGATAACAAAAACTACAATTTAGTGAAAAGTATTAAACACGATAAGAATGGATTCAAATTAATAAAAACAAGTTAAATTGGAGAAGAAAAGAGAGAAGAAATAAATCTCTGATAATTAGTCCTCATTAAAACAAATTTCCTTCTTTAAGAAATCATTAATTTCAAGTAAACTTATACATTGACTAAAGTTACAATTTTATAAGATTTGAACTATAACGGACGGGAGTAAAATGTTAAACAGAGAATTAGCGAAAATACACAATCCATCTGAAGTTGAAGATAAATGGTATTCGGCGTGGGAAAATTCAAATGCGTTTATGCCGGATATGAATTCTGATGCAGAAACATTTACCATTATGATTCCACCACCAAATGTTACAGGAATTCTCACAATTGGCCATGTATTGAATAATACAATTCAAGATGTGTTGGTTCGTCGTGCAAGAATGCAAGGTAAAAACACATTATGGCTTCCGGGCACCGACCACGCATCAATTGCAACTGAAGCAAAAGTAACCAAAATGCTTAAAGAGAACAAAATCAATAAAAGGGAAATTGGTCGGGATGAATTTTTGAAACACGCTTGGGAATGGAAAAATCAATATGGTGGAATCATCATCAAGCAATTGAAAAAGTTGGGTTGCTCTTGCGAGTGGAATCGCGAAAAGTTTACGATGGACGAAAAATATAGTCAAGCTGTTCTAGAGACATTTGTTCGACTTTACAATGATGGTCTGATCTATCGTGGTGAACGAATCATCAACTGGGACCCAGTTGGCTTAACAGCAGTTTCAGATGAAGAAGTTATTTACCAAGAATCAAAGGGAAATTTATGGTATATCAAATATCCAGTTAAAGATTCTGATGAGTTTTTAACGGTTGCAACAACTAGACCCGAAACGATGCTTGGAGATACAGGTGTTGCTATTAATCCGGACGATGAACGATATCAGCATCTAATTGGGAAGTCGGTGATTTTACCAATAGCGAATAGAGAAATCCCCATTTTTACTGACAGCTATGTAGATAAAGAATTTGGAACAGGATGTGTGAAAGTTACACCGGCACACGATCCAAACGATTTTGAAATGGGTGAACGGAATAATTTAGACATTATCAACATTATGCACCCCGATGCAACTCTCAATGAAAATGCTCCAGCAAAATATCGTGGGATGGATAGATACGAAGCTCGAGAATCAGTAATCAAAGAACTTAATACACTTGGTTTGATGGAGAAAATTGAAGAATATACTAACAATGTTGGTCACTCTGAACGAACCAATGCCATCATCGAACCCTATTTATCCAAACAGTGGTTTGTAAAAATGAAACCTCTTGCAGATGTTGCACTTAAAGTTGTTGCTGACGGAAAAATCAAGTTCCATCCGGAACGATGGGTAAAAACATACAATCATTGGTTAGAAAATATCCGCGATTGGTGTATTTCTCGTCAATTATGGTGGGGACATCGAATCCCCGTTTGGTATAAAGACGACGAAATTTACTGCGGTATTGAACCACCAAAAGATAAAGGTTGGAAGCAAGATTCAGATGTGTTAGATACTTGGTTTAGTTCGTGGCTATGGCCGTTTGCTACTTTGGATTGGCCTGAGGACACTGAGGATTTACGCAAATTCTATCCATCAAACGATTTGGTAACGGGACCGGATATCATTTTTTTCTGGGTAGCTCGAATGATTATGGCTGGAATGTATTTCAAAAAGGACATACCGTTTCACAATGTATATTTCACAGGAATTATTCGGGATAATCAAGGCAGGAAAATGAGCAAATCACTCGGCAATTCTCCTGACCCATTGGATTTGATTGATAGTTACGGAGCAGACGCTATCCGTGTTGGGTTGATGTTGATTGCACCACAGGGAATAGACATTCTATTCTACGAAGATAAAATTGAACAAGGACGGAATTTTATGAACAAATTGTGGAATTCTGCCCGTTTCGTCTTAATGAATTTAGAAGATGAACTCCCACCATCATTTTCAGAAATTGATAAATCAAAGCTCGACCAAACTGATCAGTGGATTATATCCAAACTCAATCGCACTATTGAAAATGTTGACAAAGCATATTCAAGATATCGAATTAACGAAGCCATCAAGTTGGTTTATGATTTCACTTGGGGCGATTTCTGCGATTGGTATATCGAATTTGCAAAATCTCGATTTTACGGAAATGATGAAGATGACAAAATTGTAGCACAATCTGTTTCAGTATTTGTGCTGAAGACAATTTTGGAATTATTGCATCCATACACTCCATTTATTACCGAAGAGATTTGGTCGTTTTTCAAAAAGGAAGATGAGTCAATGTTGATATCTACCAATTGGCCGAAGTCAGATTCTAATTTCATCAATGATGCTGTTGAGGAAGAACTTCAAACGGTAATGGAGGTAGTTTCTGCGATTCGGATGGTTAGAACTAATCTGAATGTAGCTCACGGTAAAAAAGCTTCATTGTTTGTAAGAGGTGATGAGAAGTTGACGGCAATCCTAAAAAATCACACAGATTATTTAGAAAGACTCGCTAAAGTTGAACAGCTGACGGTTGGTACAACATTCGAAAAGCCTGAAAATTCCGCCACAGCGGTTGTTCGCAAAATGGAATTGTTTATTCCGCTAGAAGGTCTTGTTGACTTTGATAAAGAAATTGAACGATTACAGAAACAGATTGAAGATATGGAAGGTCGGCTCAATGCAGTAAATAGAAAATTAGGTAATGAAAATTTCGTATCACGAGCACCGGAAAATGTTGTGACAAACGAAAGAGAAAAACAGTCGAATTACCAAGAAAATCTCGAAAAACTCATAGAGAACCTCAAATCGTTGATGTAAAACTGTAACCTAAATGGACTCACCGCAATCATTTTATCAAACCAATCTAGAGACAGATATTACTTATCTGAAGGGAGTTGGACCGAAGCGTGCAGAAGTCCTAAAAAAAACAG
>CAZSJY010000015.1:0-28767 GCA_964607375.1 uncultured bacterium | reverse complement strand
GGTGACCAAATTGCAGTTTTCGGGAAAGTGGAGTTTTTTAACGGTTTCCAAATTATCCATCCCGATTTTGATATACTAGATATCGAAGACGACCCCGTAAATACTGGGCGAATTCTCTCTCTCTATCCTGGAAGTGCAGAACTGAAATCTGTCGGACTTGATAGTCGGGCATTTCGCAAACTCATCAAAACTGCATTTGAGAAAATTGAAACTATTCCAGATCATTTCAGTGGGAATATAGTTAAAGAAAATGCACTCGTACCTCTTAAAAAAGCACTTCATCAAATTCATTTTCCTAATTCTAATGATGCTCTAAATTCAGCGATTTATCGTTTGAAATTTGACGAACATTTTTTTCTACAGATTTTGATGGCACTTCGTAGGAAATCCGTCAGAGAACTACAAGGTAGAATTTTTAATAAACGCGGAGCGTATGTCAAAGAATTGTATAATCTGATTCCGTTTGAACTGACTTCTGCACAAATCAATGTTTTGCGGGAAATCCGTAAAGACTTGTCATCTAAGGCTTGTATGAATCGTCTTTTACAAGGTGATGTTGGTTCGGGGAAAACGATTGTAGCTTTTCTTACTGCATCAATTGTCATCGGAAACGAAGCACAAGTTGCGGTGATGGCGCCAACAGAAATTCTTGCAGAACAGCATTATCAGAATTTCAAGAAATATTGTGATGAAATCAAAATTGTATCAGCTATGCTAAAAGGTGGGATGAAAAAATCGGAACGGACAGAAATTCTTAGCGGACTAAAGTCTGGAAAAATCCAACTCATTGTAGGGACCCACGCATTAATTCAATCAGATATCGAGTTTAAAGATTTAGGACTTGTAATTGTAGATGAACAGCATCGATTTGGAGTGGACCAACGAAAAACACTCATAGAAAAAGGGTGGAATCCTGATGTGTTGGTAATGACTGCAACTCCAATTCCACGAACGCTTGCTATCACTTATCACGGTGATATGGATGTCTCGATTATTGACGAACTTCCGAAAAATCGCATTCCAATCAAAACAAAAGTTACTGAACCAACTAATCTAGAAAATGTATATGATTTTATCCGAACAGAAATCAAAAACGGTCGTCAGTGTTTTGTGGTGTATCCACTCATAGAAGAATCAGAGAAGTTAGATTTAAAAGCTGCAGAAACCGGATTTGAAAGATTTAGAGAGAAGATATTCCCAGAGTTTAAGGTTGGGTATATCCATGGGAAAATGAAAACTAACGAGCGTGATAATCAAATGGAATCGTTTGCGAAAAATGAGATACAGATTTTGGTTTCTACAACGGTTATTGAGGTAGGGATTGATATTCCAAATGCTTCTGTGATGGTCATTGAAAATGCCGAACGATTCGGGTTATCGCAACTTCATCAGCTTCGTGGTAGAATTGGTAGAGGTGAGAATCAAAGTTATTGCGTTCTTGTTAAACGGAACCATACAGAGGAATCCGACTATCGGTTAAAAGTGATGCAACGAACTACCAACGGATTTGAAATATCGGATGAGGATTTGAAACTTCGCGGTCCAGGTCAGTTTTTTGGAACTCGTCAGCACGGATATTTGAAAGCAAAGTTGGCTGATTTGGTTCAGGATGGTGCGATAATAAGGCAAGCTCGGCAGTTGGCATTTCAAATAATTGACTCGGACTCGCACCTGAATCAACCGGAACATCGGCAAATTCGTAATCGGTTTTTGCGAGAATACAAAGAAATGATACCGTATATCAATATCGGTTAAGTGTTGTAACTTATTAGATTAAATTTTAGGGAGATTATATGTCAGAACACAATGTAGATAAAAATTCACAATTATTTGTTGGGCTCGTAGCATCGTTAAGTTCGCAAGCGTGGATGCAAATGGGAAAAATCAAAAATCCGATGACCGACAAAATCGAAAGAGATTTGGACGGAGCGTCAATGTCAATTGATATGATTACGATGATGAAAGCCAAAACGGAAGGAAATTTATCAGATGAAGAAAATAATTTTGTAGAACAAACACTTCGGGATTTACAAATGAATTTTGTCTCAGAAAAGAATAAACCTGAACCCAAAGAAGAAAAATCGGAAGAAGAATCTGCAGAAAAAGAAGAAAAATCCAAAGCTGAACCAGAAGAAAATAAATAGATTTCATTAACAATAATTTAGGAATTTAAAATGGGTACTAATCCATATTTGCGAACGAACCGAATATTAGCCGGCATTGTGTTTTTGTTTTCACTAGTCGTTTATATGATGACCATGGCACCAACCACATCCTTTTGGGATTGCGGTGAATTTATCGCCACATCCACCATTATGGGAGTTCCGCATCCACCGGGGAGTCCGCTATATTTGTTGTTGGGGAATGTTTTTTCTCAAATACCTATTTTCAGTGATATCGGAGCACGAGTCAATTTAATATCCCCAATTGTGAGTGCCTTGGCAGTGATGTTATTGTATCTCATAATTGTTCAACTCATTGAAGAATGGCGAGGACGAATTAAAGATAAATCCGATGCATTGATCGCTTTTGGAAGTGCATTTTTGGGTGCATTAACTTTCGCATTTACTGATTCTCATTGGTTCAATGCTGTGGAAGCTGAAGTTTATGCTATGTCCACATTTTTCACAGCAATTGTAGTTTGGCTTATCCTAAAGTGGAGTCAAAATGAAGGTCAATCTGGGAATGTTAGATACATTCTAATTATCGCCTACATCATTGGTTTAGCGATTGGAGTTCATCTGTTAAACCTATTGGCTTTGCCTTTTATCTCGCTTGTGATTTACTATAAGAAGTTCAAATTCAACTTCCTGTCTTTTGCAATATTGATGGTGGTAACTGGATTGGCATTTTTGATTATTTATCTCGGGATTATCAAAGGATTACCGAATATGACCAACAGTTTCGGTTGGCAATTTCCTGTGATTTTGATTATCGCTGTTGTTGCAGGAATGATTTTCAGTATAAAAAGTAAACAATTTCAAGTCGCTACTGTATTAACAAGTTTAGTTCTGATTTTGATTGGATATTCAACTTATACTGCAATTTTCGTGAGAGCAACGCAACATCCATCAATAAATGAAAATAATCCTGATACATTCGCAGGAGCAGTGTCTTATCTCAACCGAGAGCAATATGGAGACTGGTCAATTTTAGACAGAGCTGAAAGTTTAGAAACATCCACATATTCTAACCGATATACACGAAATCCAAAAAATCCTAAACCTGATGAAGTGCGTAGTTTTTTCTGGGATTATCAAGTTAAGGAAATGTATTTGCGTTATTTTGCGTGGCAGTTTATAGGGCGAGGGGGATTTGATTGGGAGGTGAAAACTTTGTCGGGAAAAGTGCTCAAACATTTGGAGGGCATCAACTGGCTTAGGTATGGGTTACCACTGGCGTTTCTTTTGGGAATAGCCGGATTAGCTCATCACTTTTATCGTGACTGGAAGAATGCTCTTGCAGTGTTGGCTATATTCCTTCTAACGGGATTATTGATCATTATTTATCTAAATCAATACGACCCGCAACCGCGTGAACGAGATTATTCTTATGTTGGGAGTTTCTTTGCATTTTCTATTTGGATAGGAATTGGAATTGCCGGTTTACTCGAACGCTTGAAAGAATTCATAAAAGACAAGGGAACCACGAAAATGTTGTCGTGGATTGTAATTGTTTTACTTTTCATTGCAATGCCTGTGAAAATGTTATCGAGAGATTATGATGAACATAATCGTTCAGGGAATTTTGTAGCATGGGATTATGCGTATAATATGCTAAATTCCTGTGAGCCAAACGGAATTGTGTTTACAAACGGCGATAATGATACTTTTCCGTTGTGGTATCTTCAGGAAGTGGAAGGTGTTCGGAAGGATGTCAGAGTTGTGAATTTGAGTTTACTAAATACCCCATGGTACATCTTCCAGCTTCGTGATGATGAACCGAGAATTCCGCTTTCTCTAGATGATAAAAAAATCAAAGAGATTACTCCAATTCCTTGGAAATCACAAGATATTACAATTCCCGGTCCAACAAGAGATAATCCGAGGATTTCGTGGAAGCTCAAACCAACTTTTGGTGGTCGATTTTTGCGTGTGCAGGATTTAATGATATACCAGATTATCAAAGATTGTAAATGGAAACGACCAATTTATTTTGCAGTAACAGTTTCGGGTGAAAACAGAATCGGTCTTGAAAATTATCTCCAAATGGAAGGGATGGTGTTTAGAATCTTACCGGAAAGAGCTCCAAACCTAAATTCTGCAAAAATGCGTCAGAATATTACCGAAACGAGTAATTTAGATAATGTTATTCGAACTCCAGAAGATTACGAGAAACACATATCTACAGATGATGGTGTTTACCGATATTTTAATTTGAATAATCCAAAAGTTACTTTTAATTCTAATATTCAACGGTTAACACAAAATTATCGTTCTGCATTTCTGCAGTTGGCTTTGGATGATTTGTATTCTCCAGACTCCTTAAAAAAAGCGAGAGCTGTGGAAACTCTTCATAAAATGGACAGTTACTTCCCTTCAGAAATATTGCCTTATAATAATCCAGAACTGGAACTACAAGTCGCTAGAATGTATCATCAATTGGGACAAACAGAAGATTTCAAATCAAGGTTGAGTAAATTGTTAGATAGACCTGGATTACCTCTAGATACAAAATATTATGTGGGACAGTTGTATTTCACAGAGTTAATGGATTTTGAGAAATCTATTGAAATATTCAATGAACTATACGAACAACACAAAAATGTTCCTGATTTTATGATTGCATTGGTCCAAGCCTATGCTCAATCGGATAAAATCTACGAAGCAATTTCAGTTTTAGAGAATTGGTTGATATCCCATCCTTCTGATACCGAAGCTAGAGAAATGCTGAATTTGTTAAAACCCGAATCATCCTAATATTTTGATAGTTCGGTTAATCAGTTGTGAGTAATCAAAGCAAATTTCCACTTGTATCTGTTGTAATTCCACACTTCAACGGGATTCATATTTTATCGGAATGTTTGGATTCGCTCGGTAAATCTACTTATCCAAATTTAGAGGTTATCGTTGTGGATAATTGTTCAGCCGATGATAGTGTTCATCAAGTTCGTGAGAAGTATTCCAATATAAAATTGATAGAAAGTAGGGTGAATCTTGGATTTGCCGGTGGGTGTAATTTGGGTGCTAATCAAGCGAACGGAAAATATCTCATAATTCTCAATAATGATACAGTTCACGAAACTGATTGGATCGAACCACTTGTAGAAATGATGGAATCTGACAATAATATCTCTGCGGTTCAACCTAAAATCCTTAACTATTTCAATCGAGATAAATTTGATTATGCTGGTGGTTCAGGAGGATTTTTGGATTTCTTGGTTTTCCCATTTGCTCGTGGTCGAATTTTTGATACCATCGAGACTGATAACGGACAATATGACGATGCTCGTGAGGTATTTTGGGCATCAGGCACAGCGTTTATCACTCGTAGAGATGTATTTCAAAAATTAGGTGGATTTGATGAAGATATATTCGCCCACTTCGAAGAAATAGACTATCATTGGAAATGTCATTTGATGGGCTACAATGTTTGGATTGAACCAAAATCGACAGTTTATCACAAATGTGGAGCAACACTTTCTGATACTTCTCCGTTTAAGACTTACCTCAATCATCGAAACAGCATTTTACTTTTGCTGACAAATTACTCAGGTTGGAGAGGATTTTGGTTAAGTATTCCACGAATGACACTTGAAGGAATTTCGTTTTTCAAAGAATTACTCACAGGTCGTTTTGTACACGCATTTGCACATATAAGAGCTAAATCTTGGTTGGTGTTTCATCCGCACATTATACGCAAAAGACGCGAACAGATTAGTTCCATTCGAAAAATATCTGATACTGAACTCAAGAAAAAACTATATCCAAACAGTATTGTCATTGACTACTTTTTAAAGAAGAGAAAAGAGTATGAATAGAATTAACAGTTTGAAATAATTATTTCATAATGTTTAACATTCAATACTTACAGCACTTGTTGTGCTCCTAACTATTTCTTCCAAGTTTTGACTAATATCAATCTAACAAAATAAAATAGACAAATATATCTTGAATTCCAATTTAATTAGTTGCTAAATTAGAACGGTTAATATTAATGTGATATTGACAAAAGGCAAAGAATGATAAATAACAAATAGGAGAAATATTCAATGAAATTGTTAGTAAAAGTAATGATATGCTTAATGGTTGTGGGATTGGTCTGGTCTCAAAGCTATGTTGGTTCATCAGCTTGTATGTATTGCCATAGTGATAAATATGGTGATTGGGCTGACTCTGGTCACCCATTCAAGGCAAACATCAAATCAGAAGGTTGGAACATCTTAGGTCCTGGCGACGATGATGGTCCTCAATATCCAGAATATGTAACAAACCATCAAGACTTATGGATGCCAACAATAGGTGCAACTTGGACAGATGATATCACTGGTGTTGTTGGTGGTTTCGGATGGAAAGCTCGATTTCTTGATAACAGCGGGAAAGTTGTTGGTACACTAAATAGTGAAATTAACCCTGGAGCCGGACAGAATCAGTATAACTTCTTTGAAGGTGAAGAATGGGGATGGGCTGATTATCATCCTTCTGATGACAAAACTTATAACTACGGTTGTTTCCGTTGTCACACAACAGGTCCTTCTGAAGAAGGGACTTGGCTCGAAGGTGTAGATGGATTAGGTTCATTCGCTGAAGATGGAGTTGGTTGTGAAGCTTGTCACGGACCTGGAAGTGACCATGTTGGAGCACCGAGTTCAAGTAATATTGACTTGGTTTATGAATATGATATCAACTATGGTAATGGTTTAGCAATTAGTGATACTGATACTCTGTATGCTGATGCTGGAGAAGACAGAGTTAACTTCTTGTGTGGTACTTGCCACAATCGTGGATTTAATTATCCGATTGAAGTAAGCAGTGGATATATCAAACATCACGAAGTTTGGGAAGAATCTCTAACTTGGGATGGACATAGTTTTATGTCTTGTACAACTTGTCACGATCCTCACAAACGAGTAATCTGGGGTGGTGATGGAATCACTTCTGCTTGTGAAAACTGTCATACAACTCAGGTAGCAACAACTAACCATTCTGATGGTGCAACTTGTGTAGATTGTCACATGCCTTACGCTGGTAAATCTGCAGTAGCAAGAGGTGAAAGTGGATATAAAGGTGATATTCATTCTCATTTATTCACAGTTACAGTTGATACAGAATCTATGTTCAACGAAGAAGGAAATTTAGTTCAAGACGATGAAAACAGAGAAGCATCTTTAGATCTTGGATTTACTTGTTTGGGTTGCCATAATGATGATTCAACTGATGATATTCCTGATAAAACAATTGAAGAAGCATTAAATTCAATTATAAGTGCAGGTGGTATCCACGGTGAAATGGGTACAGACCATACAAGCATTAAACCTTCAGAATATGTACTGAGTCAGAACTATCCAAATCCATTCAATCCTGAAACAACTATCGAATTTACTATTAAAGAATCAGGCCATGTAAACTTAGCTGTTTATGATATTTTAGGTCAAAAAGTAGTTGACGTGGTTAATAGCGATATGAATGCTGGTTATTATACACAGGTTCTGAATGCTGAAAATCTTGGTGCTGGTATCTATTTCTACAAACTAGAAACTGAAAACTTCAGCGAAATGAAAAAAATGATTTTATTGAAATAATTTCATAGAATACTATTTTAACTGAAAAGAGGGAGAGAAATCTCCCTCTTTCTATTTTAAGTAGAAAATTGTATTGCTTACTATTATCGATTATTGCTAATATCAATTATTGACGGGGGTAAATATTTATGAAATCAACACATATTGACAACATTTCAAAACTTGCGGACTTAGTGTTCAGCTTGACAATGAAGTGTGAAGAAAAAGAACAGATGATTGCAAATCAAAATAATTTAACACGAACAGAATTTAGGTGCCTGAGGATTATTTTTAAATCACTAACTGTTGATAAAAGAAATATCAATAATAAAGATATTTCAGAGATAATGAAATTGACCCCAAGTCGCCTTACTCGAATAATTGATGGTTTGGTAAACAAAAATTATTTACTTAGGGAAATTGACCCTAAGGATCGTCGTAATATTAGATTTGCCCTAACAGATTACGGTTTTGAAAAATCAACTTTAGCTAATCAAGAATTTTTGGATATACATGAACAAGTCTTAAATGAAATGGATCCTGAAACGCACTCTATGTTAATTAGCGGTATGGATCATTTTTATTCCGCAATTAGAAAAGTCATTGATACCCAAATTATGAAATAAATTCCTTGTATTCTAATTCTCGCTACATAGCTCAATCCTGCATATAAATATATCATAAATATTGTTACAAACTGATACACTTTACTACTTCAATTCAATATCAATTAGTTTTTAGTTTCTATTAGGGAATTGTCGCAATCTTGCTACAATTCGAACAATATCTTTGAAGGAGAACGGGAGAAACAATGAAAAAGTTAAGTGTAATTATTGGATTCACAATACTAATGATGGTCAGTGTTCAAGCGAATTCTAGTACTAAATTTAGTTATTTAGGTAATACAGGATTAAAATCTACTTTACGGTTTGAGATAGGTGAAGCTCAAATAAAAACTGTTGGGAGTTATCAACAAATAGAAAGTAATGAATTTGGATCAACCGGCGAAGTGGGGATGCCAGATATTCCGTTGTATTCAACGCTGTATCAAATTGACCCGAGCAAAACTTATAAGGTTGAATATTCTGTAATTCAATCGCATAGAATTAAAGATGTTATAATTGAACCATATCAGTTTGAGGAATCTGCTTATGAAATGATTGTAAATGATGAGTTTTATTCTTCAAATTCTACATACCCAGTAGAAAATCTAATCGTATCAGATCCTGTTGTAATGAGGGATTTAGTTGCACTGAACATAGGTATTGTTCCATATAAATTCTATCCTAAAACACACGAATTAGAAGTTTTTGATCAAATAGAAATTGAAGTTTTTGAAACTGGTCAATCAGAAGGCACTGAATATTCTACAAAACCAAGATCAAGGATTTTTGAAAATTTATATTCGGAGATGGTTGTGAATTTCTCACCACGAGAATCTGAAGAATATCAACAACCTGCAGTACTTTATATTTGTGATGGAAACACAGATGGTAATGTATATTTTCAACAGTTAACTCAATGGCGTCATAAACGAGGTTATATTGTTTACACAGCTTCAACAGATGATATAGGAACTTCGGCGTCGTCCATAAAAAATTATATCCAACAAGCTTATGATTCGTTTTCCCCCCCACCGGAATTTGTTGCCTTAATTGGGGATGTAAGTGGTCCAAGTAATTTTGATATAACTTCTTACTATGAATCTTGGTCTGGTTATAGTGGAGTTGGAGACCATCCATATTCTCAACTAGTAGGTAATGATTTGCTACCAGAAGTAATACTTGGTAGAATATCAGTTAGAAGTAATACTGATTTAGCTATAGTTGTAAATAAAATTCTTCAGTATGAAAAAGCAACAGATTTACAACAGAACTTGAGTTATTATGAAAAAACTGCTTTAATTGGAGATCCTTCAGATTCTGGAGTCTCAACAATAATCACAAATGAATATATTGAAGAAGTAATGACAGCAAGTGGTATGTCTGATATAAGAGAGAAATACAGTGGTGGAAGTTGGTCTTCTTGGATGCAAAATCAGTTGGAAGAAGGTGTGCTTTATTTTAATTATAGAGGATGGTGGGGAACAAGTGGTTTCGATTCCGGTGATATCAACTCTGCAAATAATGGATTCAAATTACCTTTTGCTACTGTTATAACTTGTGGTACCGGAGATTTTAACGAAACAAGTTGTTTATCAGAATCCTTTTTAAGAGCAGGAACTTCTCCAACAAGTCCAAAAGGAGCAATTGCATCAGTGGGAACAGCTACAGCTGGTACTCATACTGCTTTCAATAATATTGTAGATATGGGAATATACGACGGAATTTTCACCAAAAATGTTGAAACAGCAGGAGAAGCATTGGTTTATGGTAAATTGGCTCTTTACAACACTTATCCGAGTGACCCAAACTACAAAGTTAGTATTTTTACACATTGGAATAATTTAATGGGTGACCCAACTACACATCTTTGGACGGACACTCCATTACAATTATCCGTAGAACATCTGGAAGATATTAGTATAGGTACGAACTATTTAGAAGTATTTGTGTTTGATGCAAATGGTCATTCTATTGATAATGCTGTAGTAACATTGTTAAAGGGTGATGATGAAATATTTGTTAGCAATTTTACTGATAATTCTGGTAGTGCGTTTTTTGATTTAGATTATTATTCTGAAGGTGAAATCTCTGTAACTGTTACAAAGAGAAATTGTCAACCTTATGAAGGAACAGTTGATATTGTTAGTTTACCACAAAATATCAATCTGAATAGTCAAGCATCTATTGGAGTAATTGATGGTAATGATGGAATGTTAAATCCAGGGGAAACTGTTGATTTATCAATTTCATTAACAAATTATGGATCAAATAATGTAAGTGGAGTTACTGCTACTTTGAGTTCCGCTTCTGATTTTGTTACAATTAATAATCCGACAGTATCTTACGGTTCTTTTGTATCTGGTCAGTCAAAAACAGAAACTGGATTTTCATTTACACTTGATGGTTCAGCAATTGACATTGAAAATCTTGAACTGTTATTGAGTATTGAAGACAACGATTCTAATGTATGGTATTCTGTTGTTCCAGTCACAGTTTATGGTTCGTATTTAAGTGTTATTGATAACGGTAATGTAAGTCCCGGACAAACTGATGATGTCTTTATATCTCTTGAAAATTTGGGTTCAATATCAATTGATGATATTTCTGCACAATTGAGTTATGATGGAGATTTAATAGAAATAATTGAACCATCAACTTATTGGAATGAAATTTCTCCAGGGACAACGGTTGTTTCTGAAATCCCAATTACTTTGACAGTTTCTGGAGACATTGTGAATGGTACGATTATCCCTTTATCTCTTCATATTCAGAGTTCTTCTGGTTATAATAGAGTAGAATTTTACAACATACAAGTTGGAGATGTTTCTCCGTATGATCCACTAGGACCAGATCAAACAGGATATTATATTTATGATTCAGGTGATGTGGGTTACGATTTAGCACCTAATTACGACTGGATAGAAATTAACCCAAGTTCCGGTGGAGACGGTACTAGCCTCAATTTATCTGATAGTGGTGATGGTAATTTTAGTAATTCGATAAGTTACGTTGACCTTCCATTCAACTTTAAATTTTATGGAATTACTTATGATGAAATTACAGTATGCACAAATGGTTGGATAGCGTTTGGACAAACAAACCTAGAATCCTTTAGGAATTATCCAATTCCTGGAGCTGGCGGTCCCGTTAGTATGGTAGCTGTTTTTTGGGATGATCTAAAAACAACTGGTGGAGGGAATGTATATGTTCATTCAAACAGTGACAGAGTAATAATTGAATGGTCAAATATGAAAACTCAGAATAACAACCATACAGAAACATTTCAGATAATTTTGTATAATGATCCAGTCCTTCCTTATGGAAATGGTGAGATGAAATTGCAGTACAAAACATACAACAATACTTCCTCAGGTAATTACTCTGGTTATACACCGATACACGGTGGATATTGTACAATTGGAATAGAAAACCATTTGAGTAATGATGGGTTACAGTACACATTTAATAATGAATACGCACGAGCTGCAATGGTTCTTGATGATGAAACTGCTCTATTCATTACTACTCAAGCACCAATAACAATGCCTCTACCGGCTTTATCTTATTCTCCGGGATTGATAGACTTTCAACTCGTTGAGGGACAAACTTCAGCATCAGAATTATCAATTTCAAATATTGGTGAAGCAAACTCAGTTTTAACTTATGATGTAGAGTTAGAGTATCCTGATCCAACATCACCTTTTGAAATTACAGGTGGTGGACCTGATAATGCAGGTTATTTCTGGAGCGATTCTGATATAAATTCAGATATTGGTTATCAATGGATAGATATATCTGAGAATAATTCACAATTGACTTTTTCAACAAATGACCAAGCTCCAGACCCTATTAATATAGGTTTTGAATTTCCGTTTTATGGTCAAAATTATGGCCAGTGTATTGTAAATCCAAATGGTTGGATTGGTTTTGGTAATGATAATACTTCGTGGAATAATTCCAGCATACCTTCAGTTTCCGCTCCACAACCTGCTATTTTTGCATTTTGGGACGATTTAAGTCCAGCAAACGATGGAGCATCAGGTTGTTATGATGAAGGCGGGAGTGTGTTCGTACATTCAGAAGTTGATCGTTTTATTGTTTGGTTCGATGATGTCATTCATTGTTCTGAGAGTTACAATGGAGTTTATGACTTTGAAGTTGTAATATATGAAAACGGAAATATCGATGTTAACTATAGAGATATGCAAGGAACTGTTACAAGTAGCACTATTGGAATACAAAATGCTAATGGAAATGATGCACTGCAAGTTGCTCTAAACACTAATTATGTACAAAGTGAGATGTCCCTACAGTTTAGAAAATCAAGCAGTTCAGATTGGTTGAGCTTGAGTTCTAACCATGGACTTTCTGGTGAACTACAATCAGGTGAGTCGATTAACATAGTAGCTGAAGCTGATTCAGATGATTTACTTGAAGGTTCATATTCTGCATCAATCAATATCACAACTAACGCTCAACAGATGGTAGAAATTCCAGTTTCATTAACTGTAACATATGAGTTGATTACTTTGGAATTACCGTTCCAAAATGGTTGGAATTGGTTCTCGGTAAATGTTGATAATAACGATATGAGTTTAAGCAATGTATTAGCATCGCTTGGGGAGAATGCTAATCTCATTAAAAGTCAAACAGGTTTTGCAACTTATTATGTTGGTTTCGGATGGTACGGTTTAGACATTATAGAAAATGAGAAAATGTATATGATAAATATGCTAGATAATTGTGACATGGTTTTACAGGGAGTACCAGTTGATTACATTAATATGCCGATTTATCTATTTAATGGTTGGAACTGGATTGGTTATCTCCCTCAATTGCCAAATACTCTGAATGGAGCACTTGTTAGTATTGGTGATTTAGGTAGTTTAATCAAAAATCAAACCGGGTTTGCAACTTATTATGAAGGTTTTGGTTGGTATGGTTTAGATGCTATGAATCCTGGTAGTGGATATATGTTACAAATGGTGGACTCTGCAGTTTTAATTTATGGAGTTCCTGATGGTTTAGTAAAATCGGATGTCAATACCAAAGAGTTACATTGGTCTGTAAATCCACATCTTTATGAGCATAATATGACTATTACTGCTACAATAGAAAATGTTCTTGAAGGTGATGTTTTATCTGTTTTCGTTGATGATGAGGTTAGAGGAGTTGCAGAAGCAACACATTTCCCACTAACTGATAGCTATACATTTAATCTAATGGCTTATGGTGAAACAGGTGAAGAGCTTAAGTATAGGGTGTATCAATCTGGAAGAGAAGTTGAGCTTAGTAGTGAGATTTCTTTTGAAATTAACGGAATAGTTGGTAACGATATTGAACCGGTTTTGTTAAAGACAAATCAATTACCAACAGAATTTGGCTTGTTACAGAACTATCCTAATCCATTTAACCCAAGTACAGTTATTAGTTATCAGTTATTGGATAACAGTGAAGTTAGACTGGATGTTTACAATATTCAGGGACAGTTAATTAAGACTTTAGTTAATACTAACCTCGAAGTAGGTTACCATACTATCACTTGGGATGGAACTAATTTGAATGGTGAATCTGTCGCAAGTGGAGTTTATTTTTACAGTATTCAATCTGACGGCTTTAGTTCTGTCAAAAAGATGCTGTTGATTAAATAAAATAGGAAAGAACAGTGGTTATACAAACACTAATAATTTTATTGATAATAATGGTTTTGTTTGGTATTTGGGAAATGTACCAACACCACCGTTCTATATCCAATATTCCTATACGAATTCATGTAAATGGATCTAGAGGGAAGTCCAGTGTAACTCGTTTAATTTCCGCTGGACTTAGAGCTGGTGGTTTTAAAACTATTGGTAAAACTACCGGATCTGCACCACGAGTTATTGACACTAATGGAAAAGATCGCATCATTCACAGACTTAGGTCTGCATCAATTGGTGAACAAATTAAATCAATTAGAAATTTCTCTAAAGAGAATATTGATGCATTAGTGATTGAATGTATGGCTGTATTACCTCAATATCAATGGGTAGCTGAACAAAAAATGGTAAAATCAACAATTAGTGTAATTACAAATGTTAGACCAGACCATATTGATGAAATGGGTCCAACTATGGAGGATATTGCTAACTCTCTTGGTAATACAATTCCTTTTAACGGAACATTGATTACTGCTGAACAAGATTTACTTCCTACTTTAACTAAAGTTGCAGAATCAAGGAATACAGAAGTAGATATAGCTACTCCTGAAATTGTATCTGAAGAATTTATACATCAGTTTCCCTATGTTGAACATCAAGAAAATGTTGCTCTTGCTCTGAAAGTTTGCAGATTACTTAAAATTGATGATAAAATTGCTTTAAACGGAATGTTGAATTCTCAACCTGATCCTGGAGCTTTATTCATCCAAGAGCTCAAGTTTAACAATTCTGAAAATTATTTTGTAAACGCATTCGCAGCGAACGATCCTCAATCAACTCACACCATTTGGGAATCAGTATCAAAACGATTACCGGAATTCCCAGCGTGTGTGTTTTTGAACACCAGAGATGATCGTCGCTCTAGGACTGAACAATTATTGGAAATGACTTTCCAAAAAATAAAACCTTCTAAAATCATCATTCGTGGAGATAACATTCCTGATATCAGTAACTACTCAAATGGATTTGATTATGAATTGGATATTTTCCCTAATTCAACCGAACCGACTAAGGTAATTAGTAACTTTGGGACCCTGAATAATCATATAATTTTTGGAGTTGGAAATATGGTTGGTTGGGGCGAACAACTTGTAAAAGAACTTAGAGATTTTAGAGACGATGGTTGAAATTGCAATTGGTTTAGGAATATTTCTAAGTTTGGTTTTTACTGAAACTTTAGGTGTAACCGCTGGTGGTTTAATTGTACCGGGGTACATTGCTCTAAATCTTAATGATCCTTGGCGGGTGATAAGCACATTCGCAATAAGTATCGTTGTTTTTGGAATTGTAAAAATTCTTTCTGATAAATTGTTAATTTATGGTAAACGCCGTCTTGTATTCTGTTTATTGTTGGGGTTTATTTTTGGATATATATCTCGACAATATTTATACTTTCCTCAAGATAATTTGAATTTATCTTCTATTGGGTTTATTATTCCTGGATTAATTGCAAGTTGGATGGATAGACAAGGTGTTGTTAGAACAATTAGTGTAATTGTAATAACTGCGAGCATAGTCCAGTTAATGTTGATAATTTTCGAAAAGGGACTAATTCACAGTGTTTAGACCTCAGATACAGAAAACACAGACATTAGTAATTTTAGCGTTTTTTTGTATATCGATGGTATATTTATCATTCAACTCTACAGTAATTCACAAATCTAGAGGATATGAAGCTAAGATCAAGGCAACTAAAATTATGTCCAATGCCATAAAATCCCTTAAAGCTTACGGTAAAACAGAAAAAAATGTAATTATTTACAAAGATATTGATCCTAATTTTACTGGTTTAATCTTCAAAGATGATACAAAACTGAAAACAGGTCCTGGCGATTTAGAATCAAAACAAACTACACTAAAACCCAATTTTTCTGCATTGATTGTAGATCTTCTCATACAAGCAGGTGTGGAAATTGGAGATACAATCGCAGTAGGTATGACAGGTTCTATGCCTGGTGCAAATATTGCATTGTATAGTGCCTGCGAATCTCTTGGTGTGATTCCTGTTGTTATATCTTCTATAGGAGCTTCGATGTGGGGAGCAACTGATACTAATTATACCTGGCTGGATATGGAAAGTCATTTATTCGAAGAGAATATCATCTCTACAAGAAGTATTGCTTCGTCTTTAGGTGGTGTTGGAGATTGTCTACGAAAAGGTGGGAATTTTGGTGGTGAGGAATCTCGAAGGATTGCTGAAAAGTCTATCATTCGAAATGGAGTAAACAAAATTCAATACAAAGTTTCTAGAGAAAGCAAAAATTTAAGTAATAGCATAAAACAGAGAATGGAATTGTATAGCAAATTTGATGGTTTGAAATCATATTCAGCTTATGTAAATATCGGGGGTGGAGTAGCCAGTATTGGTGTTGGGGGTGGTGATAAAATTTCAAAATCAGGCGTTCTATTTCCAGCAAATATTGATAATTACAATCTGAACAATTCTGTAGTTAGAGAATTTGCGGTAAGGAATATCCCAATAGTTCATATATTAAAAATTCAAAATTTAGTAAAAGATGTAATACCTTGGGGTGGGAAAAATCTACCAATTGGAGAAGGTAAGTTATTCTACGATAAAAGATACAATTTACTTGTTACAGTTATTGCTTTATTACTCTCTCTTGGTTCTGTAATTGCAGTAGGTATTGTAAGTCATAGACAAATTAAAAAACGAATGAACACTTTTGAACCAGAGTCAATAATTTAATTTTATGAAAAATAAAAAATATATTATTTTTATACTCTTCTGTATTTTCACATTTGGGAAAGAAATTCTTCCTTTGGAAAAAGAATCAGTAGAAAACTTGGAGATTAATGGTAAATATAGGAATTATTTTACAACAAAAGACAACAATTTACATTTTGAGGTAGATGGTCCGAAATATTACAAGTTGATTTCTCGGTGCGCAATTCCACAAGATTTAAATGAAATTGTCAATTTTAGATTTGAAATTAAAGTAGGCAATGAGTACAATTCTACAGCTCATCATAGTCAAAAATTGTATAAAAAAGTTAAGTCCAATAAACATCCAGGTTATGGATACACAAGTTCTGGTAACGATATTGTTTATGTTCCTGCTGGGAGTCATACCATTTCTTTGCAACCAATAGATGAAAAAAATCCGATAGTATTTAGATTAATAACACATCATAAACATCCAAGAAATGGTGATTATGAAGTAGTTTTTGGTTTAGATAATCAAGTTGTACATCATCTTAAAGTTGGAAATAATTCACTACCTTATACTTTGCTAGATTCTGAAACCAATTTTGATATTGAAGTTGAAGGTCCTTGTTATCTTGATATAGTCAGCAGATTAGTTTTTGAAAATACTCATTCTGAAAGTGGTTCTTATATTTTAGTAGTACAAAAAGATAATAGGGATTTTCGAACATTTCACCTTCAAACTGAAGAATCAGAAAATAGTTCAATTATTGAAAATTCTGAAATTGTTCCAGGAAAATGGAGAACAAACCAAATAAAAGTTCCAAATGGGAAACACAAATATTCTATTAATTCTGACAACGATTTACAGTCAGTTTATATTAGATGTTTAAAACATTAACTGAGATGAAATATTACAAATCATTTCTTTTTCTTTTGTTTTTTGGGATTAATGTTTATGCTTCGTCTTTTGTAAATGGATTTAAAGTACCTGTTTATTTAACAACATCAATGCGATTTGGATATGATTCAAATTTATTAAACTTGTCAGATAGCGAGAAAAGTAGAGATGATGTAAATTTAATTCTTCAAAATGCTGATACATTCGATAGTGCTTTTCTGAGATCAGATTTGATGATTAAGTATATACCAAGAATTATTGGTAATCATAAAACCAAATTTATTTTGAATGTTGCTCAAACTAAATATCATCAAAATTCAGATAAATCTTATAATTCCTTTTCATTATCTGCAACCCAACATTTTAAGAGTTATCATTGGTTAAAGTTTAGATATTCATTTTTACCATCGTTCTATATTAGACCATATCATGATATCGATACTTTTTCAACTGATTTCAGTTCGTGTGAATTTTCTAGCGAAGATATTAGAATGGTATACTCAGTACCAGTATATGATAAAACTTCAATTAAAATTCGACTTGGTAAATCAAAATTATATTACAATAAACATTTTACAGAATTTGATACAGATATAACAAATTTCAGGGCTACGTTAAGTTTGTATAAATTCAAACCTATCAAACTCGTATTTTGGGGTGAATTAGGTTTTGGTGATAACATTTCATATTTGTCAGGTATAGCATCCACAGAATTTGATAGATCTTATGAATATAATCAGTTCGGAGGTGATGTAGAATGGTCTCCAAAATCAATTATTGAATCAGTAGGATTATCAATAATTGTTCACCAAAGATACTATTTAACAGAAGATGAAGATGATCCACTCCATAGTGGAAGAAAACACGAAGATACTAAAACAAAAGTTTGGATAAAAAAAGATGTAACGAATAAACTCGAGTTAAATTTATCAGTTTTGCAGCGAAGGAAAACTACATTCTCTAAATTTTCCTGGATTCAAGATTTAAAAAGTTACAACAAGTTTGAAATTTGGTTAGAATGTTCCTATAAGATGTATTTTAATTTTCTGTATTAATGAGGTTAACAAAAATGAAAAGATTGCTAATAATAACAATTATAGTATTTTCTTGTATGACACCTGAAGATCCACTCGTTGATGATGTACTGGAACCATCTATAGTTATTCCAACTATTGGATTTTGTAGAGATATTGATATTCGCGATAGTCTTTTGGTGGCAGCTACAGACGAAAATGGGTATTTTATTGCTACAATAGATGATAATCTGAACTATACCATTCTACATGAATTTAGTTATGACCCTCAATATCAGGCGAATCAAGTCCATATTTCTGAAAAATACAACTATTTTCTAGTACTTGATACTAGAGATGCAATTTACAAAGTTAATTTTTCAGACACTGATACATCATTTACTCTAAATTCTCCAGATTCTGGAAATAGACCTGATGATACAAGAAGTTTTGTAATTGATGAATCTAATGAAGATTATATGATGTTGTATTCACTTTGGATAGAAAGTGATCATTCTGAAATTTATGAAAGGAAATACTGGTACGAGAATACTTCTAATCCTGATTCTGTAGTATTTTTTAATTTTTTGGATGCTGAAAGTCATCAAGATACCTATAATTCAAATGCACAGGAGTTATATCTCAAAAACAGTTTATTATCTATAGCTAATTCTCAATTGGGAGTTATAGTTTTAAAGCAAGATGAAAATGGAGATTTATCAGAATTAACTCGTTTTGATACTCCAATAACAGGAGAAGTTGAAACAATATTTAGTACAGAGAATACTGTATTCTCCGGCTTATCATATAGCGTTGGATGTTATGCTGTAGAACTTGATACAACAACAGGGGAAATTATTAGTAATACAAGTTTTGCTCAAGGATATAGTGTTAAGGGGATAAATGCTTATGATGATATTATTGCATTATCATGCGGTTATGATGGAGTCTTGATTTACAAATGGGATTCGACATTAGATAGTATTAAATTTGTTACCAAATTGGATTCAGGTTATGCTTACAAGGCCAAGGTGATTGATAACAATGTGTTCGTTGCTACTCGTAACGGAATTGAAATATTTGAAATAGAAAGGTAAAACAATGTTAAAAAAGATTTTTTTGTTAGTGAGTGTTTTAACAACAGTATTTAGCCAATTCGATTGGGATGATGGCGGGATTCCTATTAGGCAAGGGATTCATACAGAATGGCAAAGAACAGCATCAGTTGGAAATGATGGAGAAATAATTTTTGTTTGGTCAGATACTCGTGATGGAGGAAGAGATATTTATGCTCAAAAAGTTAATACAGCTGGTGAAATATTGTGGCAAGAAAATGGGACTCCTATAGTTACTGAAGTCGGCAGACAAGAAGATCCAATTTCCATATCAGATGAAAATGGTGGAATTTTTGTAGTTTGGAGAGACTATCGAAATGAACCTGAAGATGGTGATGTTTATGCACAACATGTATTAGGAGATGGTAGCCTGAACTGGGATCCAATAGGAGTAGCCTTGTCAAATGTTGAAGGAACTCAGGAATCTATAAATATGTGTGCAGATGGTGTTGGTGGTGTATTTGTTATATGGAACGATAAATCTTTGACGAGTAGTGCTTCAGGATATACATACGGAACACATATCTCTCCTAATGGTGAAATAGTAGCACAAGGTGTTGGTGTTCCAATAATCACAAGTACGGGAGCTCATACAAGCGTCAGTTTTGAAACAAGCGGAGAAGGATTTGCTAGTTTGGTTTGGGAAGATGCAAGAATCCCTGGTGAAATTGATATCTATGCTCAAAGAATTGACTTAAATTGCAATACATTGTGGGGAGATGAAGGCGGTATTCCTGTTTGTACAATTTCGGGAGTTGACCAAAATAAACCCAAAGTAAATTATATTTCAGATAATAGAACTGTTATCGTATGGGAAGATGAACGCAATGGCGTCAATAATAACGATATATTTCTGCAAATTATTGATGAATTAGGAAACCAACATCTTGAAAACGATGGACTTAATTTATGCTCAGATGGCTCAGCTCAGTTTAACCCTCGAGTAAAAACTGATTCAGATATTGTTTATGTTGTATGGGAAGATAAAAGAAATGATGCTGAAGATATCTTTGCTCAAGCCTATCATTTTGTTGATGGAATTTTATGGGAAGATAATGGCAAACCAATTGCATCAGTTGACATGAAGCAAACTCAAGTTAGGTTAACTGGAGACGGTTTTGGAGGAGTATTTTTCACTTGGATGGATGAACGAAACGCAGTTTATCCACAAATTGAAATTTATTTTCAACATGTTGATAGTAGTGGTGATTTAGTTTTCCAAACTAATGGAATTCCAATTAGTGAAGCAGTTAATTATCAGTTTAATCCTATTGTTAAAAAAGACAAGTTAGGTGGTGCATTTGTTGTTTTTGGAGACCAACAATCTGGAAGTATTGATATGGCAGTACAACATGTGGATGCCACAGGAACTACATTTGAAGATAATGGAATGATATTTTTCCCTGGACTCGATGGAGATGCAATATCACCAAAATTATTATACTTGGGTGATAACAGAACTTTAGCTTATTGGCTGGATAAGAGGAATGGTGGAAGTACTCCCCAAACTTATGGTCAAATTATCACTGAAGATTTTCCAAATATTTCTGAGTTAAATGGACAACTACTTTGCGAAAATGAATATCAAGATTATCCATCTGCAACGTTAATTGGTGAACACATATTTCTTAATTTCCTTTGCGAAGAAGATGGTGGTACTAAAACACTCTACTATGTCGTTCTTGATCAAGATTTAAATCCAGTTATGGATTCAAACGGTTTACCAATTTATGCTAACGAGTGGAATATGGACCAATTTGATATAGCTTCAATTGCTGGTACCGACGGATTTTTGTATGTGGCTTATTCTGATATTCAACTATGGGATTATGATGCAAAATTACAAAAGTTTGATGAACAAGGTAATCCCCAATGGGAAAATGGTGGAGTTTATATCTCTCAAATGGAAGGTAATGATTTAATCCAAAGTATTGAACAAAAAGCAGATGGCGGATGTATAGTGTTTTTCAAAAATGATAATTCTGATTTGAATTTATACGCACAAGCTGTAGATAATAATGGTAATTTTCCTAATGATTGGAGTTCAAATCCACTTATAATTTCTAACGAAGTAGGTGACCAAGATGCGATTAAAACTCTTAGGACAGAGAATGGTGTATTTGCAGCGTGGAAGGATACTCGAAATGGATCTGATGCTGATATCTATGGGCAATTTATTACTGATGAAGGTCAAATTGCCGGAGAAGAAAATGGAACAGCAATTGTTTCTAAAACAAATGATCAATTAAATCCATCTTTTGATTATGATAATTCTTATAATCTTTTTATGGTTTGTTGGGAAGATTTTGAAAATGGAATGAACTATGATATTTTTTGCACAGAAATTGATATGGTAGATGGAATGCACGTTAATGCTGAAGTTGTATTAGCTGGTGGAGATGGAGATCAACTATCACCATTCGTGTATTTCAAGGAATTGTGGTATATAGAGGGTGTAGATAGATTTATGTTTGTTTGGGAAGATAGCAGAATGGGAGTGGGTACAGATATCTACTATCAAGAAGCAGATTATAATGATGACCTAATATTTGAAGAAGGTGGCATTATTATTTGTGATGAGGACTTTTCACAACAATCACCGAGAATTGAAATGTATTCTGAAGATGGACAGTCTTATGTAATTTTATGGGAAGATTTAAGAAGTTCAGGGAAGGAAGACTTAAGAAATACTTATGTTCAATCAAGGTCTTTTACTGAGTATGTAAATATAAGTGATGAATTACAAATTATGGATCATGTGCTATTGAATGCGTATCCAAATCCCTTTAATCCAGTAACGACAATTGGATTCACAATACCAATGGTAGAGGTTCATCTAAATGCGTTATTACAAGTTTACAATTTACAGGGAAAACTTGTAGATGAATTGATTAACAGACAATTAGAATCAGGTTATCATCAAGTAAACTGGAATGCAGAAAATTATCCAAGTGGGGTGTATTTTGCTAAACTCCAAATAGAGAACTTTGAACAGACACAAAAGTTAGTACTATTGAAATAATTTAGAAAAGGAACAAGGGAGTTCTCCCTTGTACAAAATATAAAAATGAAATATAGAATGACATTTTTAATATTAATATTTGTTGGAATCAGCAATATTATTGCACAGGAAGAACTTCACGAAAGGTATCATACTTACGAAGAAATCCAAGCTCAACTGGAATTATGGAATGAACAGTTTGGAAACAATGCTGAACCATCTCCTGCGTATCCGGGAAGTGGTATAATTTACAAATTAGAAGAAATCGGAATATCATCTACAGACGGGCTTCCATTTTGGGGAGTTAAATTATCGTATAATGCTGATGTAAAAGAAGATGAAGCAAGAGTGTTGTTTTTAGGGCAATGCCACGCAGAAGAAATCTATGGAATTGAGATTGCTATGGAAATTATACGGATGGTATTAGAACCAACACCTCCGATTACTAACCTAAAATACATACTTCAAAATGCAGAAATTTGGGTAGTACCAACTCATAATCCTGAGGGTTTGAGGGTTGTTCACGGGTATGAAGAAGATGGTGAGTGGATACAGGATGTTGCTTATAGAAAAAATCGTAGAGATGTTGATTTTAATGGAATCTTCAATTTTGTTGAGGGCGTCGGAAATGATTCAGATGGAGTTGATTTAAATAGAAATTATGATTTTAATTGGTTTCGCGGGGATGAACTTTGGGAAGGAGATCCATCACCATATCAAGCTCATTACGATTACTACAAAGGCGAGTATCCGTTTTCTGAATTGGAGCTACAAGGAATTAGAGATTTTGTAGATGATAAACATTTTTTATTATCTATTGCATATCATAGTTCCCGATCTGGAAATGTTTCTGAGCAAGTGATTTATTCCTGGGATTGGGAGGGAGCAAAATATCCACCTGATTTTCCAGTCATAAATACGATTGGACAGACAATTGCAAATTTAATTCCAACTGAAACCGGGACTGATTTTCAATATTATATTCCGGTTGCAGGATCATCTCGTAAAGGTAGTGCACACGATTGGTTTTATGCAAAAGATGGTTGCGTGCAATATCTAATTGAAACAGGAACAGAAAACCTACAATCAGATAATGTGGATTTGATAGAAGACACAATTGAGAGGAATTTGAGAGGTGCGTACTATTTGATGAACCGTGCAGTTGGATACGATTCCGGAGAATATGGTGCAGAAAAATACCAAATTACCGGACATGTATTTGATGCTCAAACATCAGTTCCTATTCAAGATGCATTTGTCAAAATAGTGGAAATGGATGGAATGATGTTGGAAAACAGAGTAACAGATGAATTTGGGAGGTATAGGAGGTTATTAGTTCCTGGAACCTATAACATTGAAATTGATAAAAGAGGATATGAAAAGCAAAATCTTGAGTTTACTCCAAGTAGTTCAGTGATAACAGTTGAAGATTTTTATTTGGAACCTCTAAATGAGTTTCAATTAACATTGATTTTAGATTCTCCATCTCCAGTAGAAATTACAGTTGTTGATGAATATGGAGAAATGAATTACTCAAATGTCGAATCTTCACTACAAATAGTGATTCCTGAGAATTCATACCATATCACTGTTTTTGGTGAAAATCTTTTTTCACAATTTATCGATGTTAGTTTGAATTCCAACATAACTTTAGATGTCGATATTGATTATTCGGAAATTGTGTTTGAAGATGATTTCAATAATTTAGATAATTGGGAAATTATAACAGGTGATTGGATTATTGAAGATGGTTGTTTGTTATCACAAAGCGAAATTATATATCCAGATAATAATATTTTGATTCGCTCAAATACTATTAATCTTACAGATGTGGATGAGTTAGAAATGAAACTAAACTTTCAATATGAATTAGAATGGGAAAATGATTCGTTATTTGTAAGGTTTATTGGAGAACAAGATACTTCAGAAATATTATGGAATGACCAAAATTGGGTATTACACGAAGAAAATCATCCGATTTCCATTAGTGGAGAATCTATGTTCATTGAAATTGAGTTGAGACCAGATTATACTGTAGAATACAGAGGTCTTAAAATTGACCAATTATCTATTTACAAAGGCCAGGGTAATGTCGTTAGCAATGATAATAGTATTATTCCGATAAAATATAGTTTGTTTCAAAATCATCCCAATCCATTTAATCCTATAACTACTATAACCTACCAACTCCCTGCTCCGTGCTCCGTGCTAATTGCTATTTATAATATCCAAGGGCAATTAGTTGAGCAGTTAGTAGATAGCAGAGAGGGATTAGGGTACCACGAAGTTGTTTGGGATGCTGATAACTTTGCATCTGGTATTTACTTGTACAAACTTACAACTGATGATTTTACATCAACTAAAAAATTATTACTACTAAAATAAGGATAGAAAATGAAAAATATTAATAGTCACTTTAACAAACTTTTTCTAATTGGGATTATATTTTATTCAATCATTTTTGCTGTTGACTATATTCCATTATCTCAAAAAAACTTCAAAGATATCGATAGAGATGCAGAATATACTCGTGGAAATTATTTAATTGTTCTTGCGGATAGTGATTTACTTGGTTATTTAACAAATCCAAATGATGTACCAATATATGGTGGTAACTTTGTAGAATTTAAACGAACTCAAGGTTTTGATGTTGATGTAATTTCTATGGATGAAGAAGGTTTATCAACAGCTACCGGTCTTAAAACTCATCTGCAAAATTATTACAATAATAATCCATTGCTTGAATATGTGTTATTGGTTGGAGATGTAAATGGAGCTTTAATAATTCCAACATTTTTCATTCATTCAATAAATGAAGATGAAGAGGATGTTACAGATTATCCATATACTTTTTTTGATGATAATCCTTTACAACCGAAGTTTTTTGTTGGCCGTTGGTCAGTAAGAAGTAGCGGAGATTTACTTAATATAAAAACTAGATCTATGCAATACTATCTATTGGAAGAAGTTTCCGACAATGGAGAATATTTGAATAATGCGTTATTAGTTGCAGGAAATTACAGCACAAACGACGGTGTGGAAATACCTCCTTCGAGTTGGCCTGTTACGCCTGTTTGGACATCATATTGGTTAATGGATCGTTTGGACAATTATGGATACACAAATATAGATACAGCATTTTTTCATGCTAATTATCAAGTTGAAGAAAATCCTCTTGTTGTCAATTCTTGGACAGATGGAGTTGGCGTAATTAATTATCGCGGTTGGGGAAATTCTCATGGTTGGCACAAACCTGCATTTTATATTGAAGATATTAATGATTTGAATCACGGATGGAAACTTCCGATTGTAATGAGTTTTGTATGTAATACCGGAGATTTTGGAGCAGATGTACCTCCGCAAAGTGGTCCAGCTAAATGTTTTGGTGAAGAATTATTAACTCGTGGCACCCCATTTACACCTAAAGGAGCATCTGCAGTGGTTGGTCCATCAGACCTAGATACAGATACAAAATACAATAATGTAATTTGTGCAGTAATGTGGGATAATTTACTCGAAGAAAATGTTTTTGAATTAGCACCTGCACTTCATTTAGGAAAACAATCACTGATATCTGAATTCCCAGAAAATCCTGATGATGTAGTTGAATTTTATCATCATGTCTATGGAATTTTAGGAGATCCGTCTATAGCGGTAAGACTCAACGAACCAAGTGAAATTGATGTTGACAATGTTTCAGATAATTTGAATCAATCCTATGTTTTTGTGGAAGTCTATGAGGATACAGAAAGTAATCCAATCGAAGGTGCTGTAGGTGCATTAATGTACGATGGCGAACTGATAGGTAAAGCACTCACCAACTGGAATGGTGATTTGTATATTGATTTTGATAATGTGCCAGACGGATCAACTTTAGATTTGTATATTAACAGTCCGCAATATTATCAGAAGCATATTGTTTTTAATTATATTGAAGATCAAGGAACACCTTACGAATCAGATGTGTTTTTGGAATTTGATGTAACTCAAACTTTATCAAATGGAGAGAATTATATTTCTCCAAATGAAAATGTTGATATTTCACTCGAGGTTTTCAATTACTATCCAGAAACACAACAAATCACAGTTTATATTGAAGATTTTATGGAAGTCTTTGAAAATGACAATTCTACGCCGGAAACTATAACAATTGATGCTTTGAGTTCTAATCAAACCGGTGTTTTGTTTAATGGTACTCTCGGTAATTATGCGATTGGAAGCAGAATTATACTTAGTGTTGATTTTGAAATTGATGGTGTTATGGTTGGCGTTAATAATATAGAGATTTTGGTTGGACCAGTTGCAGAAACTGATCCTGTTCCTGCGGATGATTATGGATATTGGATGTACGATAATTTGGATGTAGATTATGAAGAAGCTCCGGTTTATGAATGGATTGAGCTGAATCCTGACGACGGTGGATTAGGGGTAAATCTTAATTTGCAAGATGATACTGTTATAGAAATTGAAATTGGATTTCCATTTAAGTATTATGGAGTAGAATACACTACTGCAACTGTTAGCTCAAATGGATGGATATCATTTGAGCCTTGCCAAATTCCGTATTTTTGGAATTTTTCAATTCCGATGCCACTTGGTCCATCAGCCCTTGTTGCCCCATTTATGGATGATTTAGATGATAATGTTGGCACAGAACCATTCAATGTATTCTCGTATTCTACTAATGAAAGATTGATAATCCAGTGGGATAATGTATCAAATGGAGAAGATGATGAAAATTGTCCGATTTGTGTTAAAGAAACATTCCAATTGATATTGAACAATCCAAGTATTTATTCCACTACAACAGGAGATGGTGAAATTGTATTTCAATATCAGGAAATTCATGATATTGATTTGAACGGAAACTATTCTACAGTTGGGATAGAATCACCTGATCAAAATAGCGGAATGCAATACCTTTTTAATAATCAACTTAGCATGGGTGCATCACCAATAGTTGCTGGAAGAGCAATTAAAATTACAACCACACCACCAGAGAATTCTCTTGATAATCAAGAACAAATCATTGTTAACGATTATTTGTTCTTGAGCAGTTACCCTAATCCATTTAATCCTGTAACAAATATTTCATATTTTTTACCACACTCAGGTGCTACATCTGTGAGTGTTTATAATCTGTTAGGTAAACAGTTGGCAACTCTATATGATGGATATCAAACATCTGGTAATCACAATTTAACTTTGGATGCATCCAATTATCCTACTGGTCTTTATTTTGTGCAGATAGTGCATGAAAATAGAAGCAGTTTTATCAAAATTCTATTGTTAAAATAAAAGAGTTTAATATCTTGTTACAAATTGATACAAATAAGATGTATCAATTGTTAATATTATTGTTTATTCTTAATGTAGGTTGTGGCGTAATTATTGCATGTTTTATATTTATAATATCAAAAGAAAATTGTGGTTATAAATTATAGATATGTGATTAGTATCACATTGTTTTAGGGGATTTTCCCAATATTTTTAGGCAATGTTAAGCGAATGATTACAATTGATTTAATTAACTATAACAAAGGATAAAAGAGGAGATAATCATGATTATCAATAAAAGAACAAGAGTGTTGTTTACAGTTGTTGTTGCAACTTTAGCAACATTTATTTTTGCAAATACACCGGATTGGTCGGTGTATCCACCAGCGTTTGAGTTCAATGCCACTCAAACTGGTGTTGTGTTTTTTGATGGCAATGAATCAACAGATGATAGTGATTTGGTAGCTGCATTTGTTGACGGAGAATGTCGAGGTGTTGCAAGTCCGTCATTTTTCCCAATAACCGGCAGATATACAGTAAATATGATGATTTACAGTAATGTAACTACCGGTGAGACTATGACCTTTAAAGCTTTTGACTCATCATCAAATGCTATTTTTGATGTAGAAGATTACACATACGATTTTCTAGCTAACGAAAATGTGGGTAATGATATGACCCCAATAGAGTGGTATTGCATTGGTGGAGGAGGTGAAAATCAGCCACCTGTAGCAGTAGATGATACATATGGTGTTGAGAGTGGTTCAGTAT
>CAZSJY010000014.1:0-35929 GCA_964607375.1 uncultured bacterium | reverse complement strand
CCGATATCTACACCTACTACTGAAATTTCTTCCTTATTGGCGATTTGTTGGATAATCTCACCTACTGCTCCAGGAGTAGGCATAATTGGAGCATCAGTCCAGCTCATTAATTTTTTGTATCCCGGTGCTTGAGCCATTACATGTTCCATAAATAAATCGTGAATTTTATCACGACTCGGTTGAAGATTTTCAGATTCTAAAGTTGGACGGATATTATCCACAGTTGTCAAATCCGTGATTTTTTCAAGTCGTTCAAAAATGGTTTCTCGTGCTTTTACATTTCCAGCGTAAATTACCGGAAGTTTATAGTTTATTCCCAATCTAGGTTTTGGATTTGCAGCTTCGAGGATTTCTGCGAGCTCGACTACATGAGATACAGTTCCACCATCAATACCTCCAGAAAGTAAAATCATATCAGGGCGAAGTTGACGAATTCTTTTGACTTTTTCATGATACAATCTACCATCATTCGATGCAAGAACATCCATAACAATAGCTCCTGCACCAAGTGCAGCACGAGCGGCACTTTCGCCGGTCATTCCTTTCACCACTCCACCAACCATCATTTGCAAACCACCACCAGCAGAACTTGTAGAAATGTAGATATCCACTCCTTCGTTACCTTTTGAGGGAGAAATAATGGTTTCTCCAGCTAATATTTTGCGTTCGGAGAGTTCTTCTAATTCTGTGATAGCATTAAGAACACCTTTTGTAACATCTTCAAAAGGAGCCTCAACCGTGGTAGGAGCTTCACCACGATGCGTTAATCGATATACACCATCAATAAATTGAATGAGCACCGCTTTTGTAGTGGTTGAACCACAATCGGTTGCTAATATAGTTTTAACTTGATCTAGTTTTAATAACTTTGACATAAATATTCTCTATTTATCATAATAAATTCGTTGATTTTTCGTTTGTAATACAATAGAAATAAAATAGATGTTCAATTGTTGTTCGATTACTCCAATCCTCCCTCGATTAATTGCTCCATTACTCCTTACTTCAACCTCGGATCAAGAGCATCGCGGAGACCTTCGCCAACTAAATTGTATGTAGTTACTGATATAAAAATTGCCAAACCTGGGAATAACGCTAACCACCACGCATAAGTTGCACCTCTTGCTACTGATAAAATCGAACCCCAACTAACTGTTGTTGCCGATACACCAAACCCAAGAAAACTCAAGCTGGACTCAATCAAAATAGCGACAGCAATACCGAACGCAACACTCACCATGACTGGAGCAACTGCATTAGGCAAAACATGTCTAAAAATCGTTCGCTTACTGGAATACCCCAATGCCACGGCTGCGGTAACAAAATCCATATTTCGTGTTTTTAAAAATTCTGCACGAGTATAACGTGCAATTGCAGTCCATCCTGTTGCACCTATTACAATCATCACCATCCAAATTCCACCTTGTGGATAAAAAGCAACGACAGTTATAATAAGGAAAAATGTAGGGATAGTGAGCATGATTTCAATTAGTCGTTGGATAATCATATCCGTAACACCACCCAAAAAACCAGCCAATGCCCCGAGAACAACTCCAATAATACTTGCGATGCTCATAGATACAAATCCCACAAGTAAAGCAATTCTTGTTCCGTGAATCATTCCACTTAATACATCTCGACCAAGTTGGTCAGTTCCCAATAAATGATTATTTTCACCAGGAGCGCTAAATCTCGAGCGGAAATCTAAATTTGATGGCAAATATGGGATTGGAGTCCAAACAACCGACTCATAATCGAGTTCTTTCCAATCGATATTTAAAAAATGAGGTTGCCATTTAGTCAATCCGGTTTTTACTGCATATTCTTTGAATACTGGAAAATAGTGATTGTTCTCATATTTGCAATATAGTGGTTTATCATTCGCTAAAAAATCAGCAAATATTGCAACTCCAAACAAAAAGATGACCATATAAAATCCAGCTACTGCCAATTTATTCTTTTTGTATTGAGATTTTACAATACTAAAATACGATTTTCCTTTTTTCAACTCACTCATTTGTTGCTCCCACTAAATGTAATCCTGGGATCAACAAAGGAATACAGGATATCGGACAATAAAATTCCAACCAAAGTTAATACTGCACTTATCGTAAATACTGCCATAACAATTGGGTAATCTCTTCCGGTAATTGCTTCAAATCCAAGTGAACCCATCCCAGGAATGGAGAATATCGTTTCGATGATGACACTTCCACCAATAAGAGCTGGTAAAAATCCAGCTAAAATGGTGATGATTGGAATTAGTGAATTTCTCATTGCATGCTTTAAGATAACAGTTTTTTCACTCAGACCTTTGGCTCTGGCAGTGCGGATGTAATCCTGTTTGATAATTTCGAGCATTCCAGTTCTCATCTGTCGTGATAGATACGCGAAACTTCCATAAGTCATTGTGGCTACTGGCAAAACCAAATGCCACGCCAAATCTTTAAATCGTTCCCACGCAGTCATACCATCGAGGAAATTTGAATGAAGTCCAGCATAAGGAAACACCTCGAAGAAATCTCCCCCACCAAAGAAAATAATTAGCATAATTCCAATCCAAAATGTTGGAAGTGAATATAGCATAAAAACAATGAATGTGCTTAATCGTTCAAAAAATGTATTAGTTTTTACAGCGGAATAAATGCCAAGCGGAATCGCAATAAGATACGCAATAAATACGGCAATCAAATTGAGCATTAAAGTAACAGGAACTCGCTCCTTTAATTTATCAACCACAGGCTGATTATCACGAAATGAATTTCCGAAATCAAGTTTAAGAATATTGGCTGTCCAAATGTGATATTGATTTTTGGTTCCATTAAACTGAAAAGTTAATCTCTTCCAAAATGATTGCGGATTTTCATCATCAAAATCCTCTATTAGAGTTAGATAAAAGACAGGTTTATCAAGATTCCATTGTTTACGAATTAGTTTTATGATTTGTTCGTTTAAGTCTTTCCCTGAACCTGTACTCATTTCACCTCCGGCTCCAACACCGGCTTTTAGTTCTGCTGGGTCGCCCGGTGCGAACCGAGATATTCCAAATGAAATGACCGTTATAAAAAATAAGGTCGGAATCATCAATAAAATTCGTTTAAGTATGTATTCTCTCATTATTATCTATGAGCGTGGAGCAGGGAGTTTGCTGGTTGAAAATTTGTTTTCTCCATTAATCCAAAACTCATGTTCACCTCATCTCTCATTCTCATTTCCATCCACTTCTCTCTTTCTCTTTTTCTCCCTCTCCCTAGTTCTTCATTAATTCTTAGTGTACTTTTGCATTTGAGTTGGCACCCACCATTCTTTTGGTTCAAATCCCGGACGGAAAGGATAAACTTCCACACCTTTAAATCGCTTGTGATAAACAAAATTCGATTTTGGGATGTATAAAAAAGTATATGGTTGCTCTTCATGTAATATCTCCTGAAATTCTAACATATATTCTTTTCGTTTCTCAGAATCAAATTCTTTGCGATTGAGTTCAATAAGTTCATCTGCACGGTCATTTTTAAAACTAATGGAATTTGAACCTCTACCGACAGCTTGTGATGAATGAAAAATCTGATATGGGTCAGAATCAGTAATCGGCATCACCCAACCGAGAATAATGGCATCAAATTTCTGGTCACGAACATTATTCAAATATACAGCCCATTCCATCTGTTGGACATCTGCCTTGATACCGACTTTTCGCAAATTCTCTGCCATAATCAGTCCAATATCTCTACGAATTTTATTTCCATTATTTGTAAGGAAAGTAAACTCAAATGATACTTTATTACCATCGATTATTTTGTCAAGAATTCCGTCGCCATCCATATCTTCCCAACCTTCATCTTTCAAAATTTTTCGAGCCAAATCTGGATTATATTCCCAGGGCTCGATACTATTGTTAAATTCAGGTCGTTTAAAATAGACACTACTTTTCGCTATTTGAGCTTCTCCATAATACAAAACCTCAATAATTTGCTCTCTGTCGCATAAATGTGTCAAAGCCCGACGCACCATTTTACTCTTAAATAATGGATGGTTATTATTCCAGCCCAAGTAGGAATAAGACGGAATGTAAAACAATTCCTTATTGTAATTTTTAGTGAATTTTTTGGATTTAGTTTGATGCTGAAATAATTCCTGTGGAAGACTTCGAATCAAATCAATATCACCAGCTTTTAGTCCAATAATCGCCGCATCGTGGTCCTTAACAGTTTTATGGATGTGCCTCTTGGTATATCCTTCACCAACGAGTCCTGCTTTAAATCCCCAATAATCAGGATTTCTTTCGAGGATTAATCTGTCGTCAGTTTTCCAATCTATAAACACATACGGACCGGAACCAAGGGGATTTCGTCCCAACTCTTTACTATTGTAATATTCTGCAAATTGAAATGCTGGGAGGTTAGAAAAATCTACATTCTCATTTTCGGTTGTTTCTTGGAGAAGTTTTTCCAATTCTTCAAATGTATATTGGTCCATTAATCCACTTGGGTCATAATGATGTTTTGGAAAGATGTTTAATCCACCAATAAAAAGTAAATGCTTGAAATACACATCAGAACAAGTGAATTTCACTATGTATGGGTCGTCATCCACTAACTCAACTTTTGCAAGATTTTTATAGTAATTGCGAAGTGATGCGGCATCTGTAAATGGATTTCTCAGGGCTTTGAGTGTAAAAATCACATCGTGACCGGTTAATGGTTTCCCATCTGAAAAAGTTACATCTTTACGGATTTTGAAAGTGTATGTTAAATGGTCTTCTGAAACAATCGGCATTTCTTCTGCTAATTGGGGTATTTGCTCAAGTGTATGATTATCGGTTTTTAACAAAGATTCAAAAATTTTTGCTTCGATATATTGTGCATCAGCTCCACTTGATACTTGAGGATGAATTTTGTCAGCATCACTCAATTCGTGGATTACCATCCAATCACCAATATTGTCATTTGGACTCATTTGAGAAGTATCAATTTCCCATTGAACATTTTCAGTTTCTTTGCTTCCACCACAATTTATAATGAAAAGCGAAATTGTAAAAATGATTGATAATCTTATTTTGTTCATTTCTCTCCTTTTGCCTGAATCACTGATGTCGCTGATTTTATTCTGCGAAAATCTGAGATTATAGTATTATATTACTATTTTTCACTAATTGCACATCCCCAAACCACTTCTCCCAATCATCTAATAATCCAATACAAATAAGTGAGTGGTGCAGCAATTGCCATTGAGTCGAATCTGTCTAATACTCCACCGTGTCCAGGTAAAATGTTACTTGAATCTTTTACTTCTGCACTTCGTTTAAATAATGATTCTGCAAAATCTCCTAATTGACTAATTCCACCGAATATTATACCTAAAACTAAACCTTCAACATTTGAGATTTCCAATAATTGAAAATACTTGAAAACGAATACAACTATTAAACTTCCTAGAAGTCCTGCAAAACTACCAACCCAAGATTTTTTTGGACTCACTCTTTCTAGGATTTTCTTTTTTCCAAATGTTGAACCAAAAATGTATGCAAATGTATCACAACTCCATACCGATACAAGCATCGTTAATGTTAGATATTTACCTGCTGATTCAATATTTCTAACTAAAACCAAACTACCAAGCAAGACACCCATCCAAAGGATTGAAAATAGTGAAACAGATACATTCTCAAATGGAAATGGTCGATTTCTAAATATTTCATAAAACAAAATGACTAAAATAACAGGAGTGATAATTAACCAAAAATCAACACTACAATAATGAAAACTCGATACAATTAGAAATATTGAAATAACTACTAATACTGAAGTGAATTTGCCTGTTGTGTGCTGAGATAATTTGAGAGCTTCCAAACCACCTAATATTGTTATGAGTATAGTAAATCCCAAAAACCATACTCCGCCCAACAATGTAACTGCAATGAGTATCGGAATTCCAATGATAAATACTAATGCTCTTTTACGCAATGTTTCGAACATAATTACCTCCAAAAATAGAGATGAAATTTAAGAACCTTAAGTGTGGTATCCCAATTAGAATGAGAAAACAAATCTGATTATATTTTCCCAAATAACTCTTGCCATTTATTGATAAAATCCCTACGGATTTCAGATTCATCTGCCCCGAGTTTATAAAGAACTCCAACTGGTGCATTTCCTTGTTCTCGCCAGTTAACTTTGGAATTAAATGGCATCAACGCTTCTGCTTCCATAACCATAATATTTTTATCGGCATCTATGAATTTCTTTGGGAGAGGATAAACCAAATCATACAAACTAGCAAACTGTTCTAGTGCTTTTTCTTCTGCTTCCTTATATGGGATATATGCTGAACTTTGCTTGATTGGAGTTGGTACATCCATTCCTGTAAGAGATTCGTAAACTTCGTGACCGATGCCCCATTTTTGAAGTTCAACATCTTTACTAAAATATTCTACCATAGATAAACAATGTTGAGCAACCGAATAACTTTCTCGTAACTGACCCCAAAACCGTTGAAGTCTACTTAATGTTACAGCAGATTGCATTCCGATATTATCAAAATCAGAATCTCTGAGATTTAGTGGATCAATTAATTTTCCTTGATAATTTAAAACTATGCTCATAAAAGTTTTACTTATGGATTGTGATTGAAGATTGAAACTCTCTACTTATAAATTTTTCACTGTTAACTAATCGTGATGCATATACACATCATCACCCCATTCGATTACTTCAATTTTCACTTCAGTAACACCATCATTTACAAATCCCAGTTTTTTAGCTGCCCCATAAGAACAATCTAAAATTCTATCACCAACATAGGGACCTCTATCGTTTATTCTCAAAATAAGCGATTTGTCGTTATCCAAATTTGTTATACGAACAATTGTGTTTAACGGTATAGTTTTATGTGCTGCAGTCAATCCATACATATCAAATATCTCTCCGTTTGCAGTGAGTTTTCCATGGAAATCTTTTCCATAATAAGATGACAATCCAGTAAACACCTTTTTTGATTTATTCGTTTTAGATAACTTAGGAGTTTCATTTTTCATTTGTGTTTTTGTTGGTGTTTTACCTGAATGATATCGTGGAGACGGTGAACAGGAAACAATAATAAACACTAAAGTGAGAAAAAGGATATTTAGAGTTGGTTTCACTAGTAGTCCAATTTCCCTTTAAGGCTGCGGAGATGAGATATATTGTTCAATTCGCAATACTTAACTAATTCATCCTTAAGTCGATTCCCGATATTTGGTTCTCTAAAATTAAGAGTTCCGATTTGGACTAAATCCGCACCTGAGAGAATAAACTCTATAATATCTTCGACTTTCGATATTCCACCAATTCCAATAATTGGAATTTCTACAGCTTTATAGATTTTATGAACATTTGCCAGTGCAATAGGTTTTATTGCTGGGCCGGATAATCCACCAAATATTGTTTTTAAAAACGGTTTTCGTGTTTTGATATCAATACCCATCCCGACAACAGTATTGATCGCACTCACCGCGTCTGCCCCGCCCTGTTCCGATGCTTTGGCAATATCTTCTATTTTGGTAACATTCGGACTTAATTTAACAATTAATAGTCTTGAAGTGAGTTTTCTTAACGATTTAGTCAACTTTTCTGTAACATCAGGTTTAACTCCAAAAACCATTCCGCCTTCTTTAACATTTGGGCAAGAAACATTAATTTCATAACCAATGTGGTTTCCATTTGAGTTTTCGATAATTTCAAGAGTATTTAAGTATTCTTCTATCGTTGAGCCAGCAATATTGATGATGACATTAGTTTTGAGTTGATTCAGATACTCAATTTTCTCATCGCAAAATTGATTCACACCTACATTTGCAAGTCCGATGGAGTTAAGCATCCCTGATGGTGTTTCGGCAATTCGTGGAGGTGGATTACCCTCTCGTGGATGAAATGTAATGGATTTTGTTACTACTCCTCCAAGCTCATTGACATCGGTTAAATCCTGGACTTCGTGGCCATAACCAAAAGTTCCGCTTGCCGCCAGAATTGGAGATTGAAACTCAATATTTTTGATTTTAGTTTTTAACATCACAAAATTTCCTTTGCATTAAATATAGGTCCATCCTTGCAAGCTAATGCAAATTTTTTGCGATATGAATGCTCAATTGTATTATCGGTTTTTAGTTCTACAGCACATCCTTGACAATTTCCGAAGCCACAAGCCATCAAAGTTTCCATTGCAATATCACACTTGATGTCGTTTTCAATTGAAAATTGCTTTACAAATTTATTCATCATAGGTGGACCACAAGCAAATATTTTCATTTTCGCAATGTCTTTTGAATGATGGATAACTCCCTTCAATCCATCTAACACAGTCCCTTTAATTCCAATTGAACCATCATCCGTACATAGTAAAATTCTACTTTCAGGATTGTGTTCGATGAAGTGTTCACTTATTGTCTTTGCACCTACTAATAAATAATGAAATATTAAATTTTCTTTTAGGTAATTATGGAGATACAAGATTGGAGCTATCCCAACTCCCCCACCTAGTAAAATGGGCAGATTATTTCCAAATCCTTCCCAATGATTACCTAGTGGTCCAATTATATCAACCTTATCATTTGTTCCCCATTGAGACATTATCTTGGTTCCTTGTCCAACATTCTTGAAAATGATATGAATTTCATCTTCAATTTGCCCGGCAATACTCATTGGGCGACGCATTACATTATTCCAATTATTTGTTGGAAGAATGTTGATAAACTGTCCCGGTTTGCACATTGAAGCAATTTTTGGAGAGGTTAATTTTACTTTCCAGGTATTTTTAGCAATTTCAGCTAATGATTTTACTTCTGCAATTTCTTGAATCATCAATTTTCCAATGTTTCGCGAATTTTCAATTCCATTTGTGGTAGTAAAATTCCTTTATTTTGAGCTAATAGTTCTTCATTGTCTCGATATATTACTATCCAAGCATACGGATCGCCGTAGTATATATCTGCAATAGACCATAGTGTATCAAATCGTTTAACAAAGTAGATAACAAATTTAGGTTCAACTTTAGTGGTAGATTCATCAAATTTTAAGTCCAATATTTGAAATGTATAAATCTTATCTGGATTTTCACCAATTTCATCTAAATTCCATTCGTATATTTGCTTCCAATATCTAAAATCGTTATATTCATTTTGTGATATAGATATAAGATTATCTCCTGGCAAAACGAGATACTGTTTTACAAACCTACTTTCAATATTTTCTTCAGGTTCTGTTGATTTGATTGTCATTTCTTTGAAATCAATAGAATCCCCTAATACTTCAATTTCATTTTCAGTTTTCGAGGTGTATGATTCATCAGATTCTGATCTTACGATAATACTAATATCTTCAATTGTTGACTCATTTTCAACGGGTAATGTTGATTCTACTACTTCAAACTCAATAGTATCTTGAGTTGTTGTTTCAAGAAATTGATCTAGACAAACTTTATAGGTATCAATCTTCCATTGGAGATTTTCTATTTCAGAAGAATCTATTAAAGTGAGTGGAATTTGAAAATCGTTCTGCTTAAAATTTATTTGCTCGTACAGTGAATCAGGAATTTCTTCGCGAAATGCATCAATCCAATCTTCTTCTGGTTGAAGTTGTTTCATTGCAATAAGACTTGGTAAACGAAAATTAGATTCTGGATAATCTTGAATAATTTTCTGATAGTGGTTTAATGCAGAATCAGGAAGATGTAAACCATAATAAAATAATTCTCCCATAAGAAAATGCAGTGAATCAGTTACATCAGAATTCAGTTCTAAACTGTCAGTTTTAGTATAATCGAGTTCAGTATTGAAATACCATTTGTCGGAAAGTTGACTATACTTTTGCAGATTAGTTTGAAAATTAAGTGCATTATTTTTCAATCCGTTTGCTACTTTAACTTCTCCAGCTTCATTGAAGTAATACAAAGCTGAATCAGTATCAAAGGAAAGAATTAGTGAATTAATCCCTTTATTAAAATTGAGTTCAGCTTCATAAATTGACAGTTGATCTTCAAGGTTCTTTTCCAACTTGCTTAATCGAGTTTTAGCTAATTGTGTAATTTTGTGATTTGGAAATTTTTCTATAAATTCCGAGTATTCTTCTAAAGTACCTTGAAAATCCATTAAATAATAATCACTAATGGTAGCAGTAATGTAAAAAGAAAGCGTATCATTGTATTGCTCATAAATAGAAAAAAATTCATCGTGTGCTAACTTTGGAGATTTTTCCAAGGTCTTCCAAGCGTTGTATCTGAGAGTTTCTGGATTATCCTCAAAACTCAAAGAATCTGTTGTCCCGAACTCATTTCTCAAATATTCAGAATTAGGGAAATCGGTTTTCAAAATATCCAACCATTTTTCTTTTTCGTTGGATTTCTGACTTAAAGTATAAAGTGCTTGTGGAGCAAATTTAGAATCGGGATACTGTTGCACTAAATCAGTATAATATTGAACTGCAATATCATTACTTGCAAAATCAAACACCATTATTTCGGCCATAGTAAATAACAATGAGTCGGTAATAGATTTATAAATTTGATTTGGTGCAATCAAAGTATCAGAGGTAGTCACTTCATCTAAAACTAATAATTCCGTATCCGCGACAATTGTATCATTTTCAACTATTTCAAATGGTAAATTATCAATTTTATCTGAAATGGTATCTTCAGAAGTTGTCTCACTATCAATCAATTCCTCATATTCTTCTTTAATGGAAGAGTATCGTTCTATTTTAGATAAATAAAAACCAGCTTGATTTTTATAATCTGATCTATTATACTCAGTTGAGACATTTAAGAAGTACTCCTTAGCTCTCTCAAAATCCAAATCAGAAAACAAAGAAATATGTCCAAGATAATAATAAGCTTCAGCTGTTTCCTTTTTCTGAGAATATTTATCTGTAATAAATGATAAGTCTCGCTTAGCTGATACAAAATCTTTTCTATCAAACGCAATTTTAGCTCTTTCTAATTCTAAGGATAAATATAAACTTTCATATTCCGAGAGACTTAACATATCTTCTATTTCATTTAAGACTTCATCATAGTTACCAATAATCCTGCTGTATTCAATCCACTTCATTTTTGCGTTATGTCGAATTTCGGTAGATGAAGCGTACATTTCAAGTAGTGATAGAAATTCAACAGCTTTATTAAAATCTTTGTTATCTTCAGACAATTTTACCATTTTTGAGTAAATCGAGGACTTTTTGCCTTCTTCACTTGTATATGTAGCTGCTTTTGAAAAGTAGTTAAAAGCTTGAAGAAGAGAATCTTGCTCTAACTTTATTTCACCAAGTACTTTGTAAGCATAGTATTTTTCATTATTATTTAGTTTGTCATCAGAAATTAAACTGTTTATTTCTGTTAGAGCAGTTTCCATCTGATTTAATTTAAGATTGCAGTGCGCAAGCCAGATTCTAGATTCCAAAACAAAGGGACTAGAAGGAAATTCAGTCAATAGTCTATTGAAATATTCCTTAGCATTTGGATAATTTTCTTTGTAGAAACTGGCTCTTCCAATAAAAAATATTGCATCATCAACATACTTACTATCTTTGTACTTTTCTATAACTTTATTGCTTTTTTCAATAGAAGTCTCCAAAAGACGAATAGCTTGAGGAGGAAGCTTTCCATCTTCAGTTAGTGGAGTTTCTTCGATAATTTTCATTGCATCATTATACGATTGTTCTGCGTTGTAAAATAAATTAAAATATACGCAATTAACTCCAAATAACAGGATCAAAGGAATTAAAATATATCTACTTCGCATATAAGTTAAGTTTAAGAAATATTGTCTCATATCACTTCATAAATTTACTGTGAAAGCTAGCTTCCTAAAAGTCTCAAATTTTATGAATTTAAGTGCAATAATGTGATGTAAGTCATATCTCATAATAAAATTGTTTTGTATTATACACTATGAAATTCATACTGAATATAGTAGCTTTTGTGTTGATATCCTCGGCAATTTGTATTGGCGCAACCAATCAAGGTACAAGTTGTTTGAATAAAAGTATCTTGCAAATTGTAAATTCTAACTTTCAAGAAGCACCTATAGAATTTAATAACGGTACTTTTGATGGAGATGATGACAAGGTAAAGAAAAAAAGATCACACAAAAGACGACGAAAAGTAAGACCTCCAAGAAAAGGAAGATAAAATTTCAGTTTTCGTTGATGGTTTTTAGTCTGTCTTTTTAGCATGAGTATTTTTCTTTTTTTTTGAAGTTATTTCTACTTGTTCAAAAATTAGTTCTTCTTTGTGTGCTTTGATTATTATTTTACCATCCTCAATAAAGTCTCCAGTTAGAAACTTTTCTGAAATCACATTTTCAATTCTATTTTGAATAACCCTTCTAAGTGAACGCGCTCCCCATTGCCGATGGTCACTTTCTCGAATTAACAACTCTTTTGCCGTTTTATAAATTCTATACTTAACACCTTTTGATTTCAAGTTTAACTTAATGTCCTTCAATTGTAGCTCAATTATTTTGAACATATTCTGTTTGGATAATCGATTGAAGATAATCAAATCGTCAAGTCGATTCAAAAATTCTGGTTTGAATATTCGTTTGACTTCATCCATTATTGTTGTATCTACATCCTTAGGATTCATTTTTGTATCATTTGAAAAACCTATTGTTGAAGAGCTTATATTATGAGTTCCAATATTTGATGTTAAAATAATAACAGTATTTCTAAAATCAATTTTTCTACCTAAACTATCTGTAATACGACCTTCGTCCAATATCTGTAACAGAATATTAAACACATCTCGGTGAGCTTTTTCTATCTCATCAAATAAAACAACAGAATATGGATTTCTTCGAACTTTTTCAGTTAATTGTCCACCCTCTTCATATCCAACATATCCTGGAGGAGAACCTACTAATCGAGAGACATTATATCTTTCCATATATTCAGACATATCAATCCTAACCAACGCTTCTTCATTGCTGAACATATATTTTGCCAAAACTTTTGCAAGTTCTGTCTTACCAACGCCTGTTGGTCCCAAAAACATAAATGAACCAATTGGATGTATAGGATTCTTGAATCCTGCTCGAGCTCTTAAAATTGACTGAGTCAATTTAGTAATTGCTTCGTCTTGCCCAACAATATCCTTTTTCAATTCGTCTTCCATATTTAACAAGAGAGAGGATTCTGATTCAGTTACTTTATTAATAGGAATTCCTGTAATCATACTAATCACATTCGCAACTTCATTTTCTGAAACAATAGGTCTATTTTCAATTTCGTCTTTGTTCCAATCAGTCTGAAGCAACTGAAGTTTGTTTATCTGTTTTCTTTCCTTATCTCTAAGTTCAGCTGCTTTCTCAAACTTCTGATCTATGATCGCCTTTTCTTTAACTTTCTTTAACCCTAAAATCTTTTTTTCTAGTTTAACAATCGAATCAGGAACAAAAATATTAGAGATTCTAACTCTTGCTCCGACTTCATCCATAATATCTATAGCTTTATCAGGAAGATATTTATCAGTAATGTATCTCTCACTTAGTTCTACACAAGCTTCTATTGCTTCTTTAGAATATCTAATTTGATGGTGTTCTTCATATTTCTGTTTTAAACCAATAAGTATGTTCTTAGTATCTTTTTTGGATGAAGGATTAACTAGAATTTTCTGAAATCTTCGCTCTAATGCTCCATCTTTTTCGATATATTGCCTATATTCATCCATAGTTGTGGCTCCAACTATTTGAATTTCACCTCTAGCTAATGCAGGTTTGAACATATTTGCAGCGTCTAATGACCCCGTAGAACTACCAGCACCAACTAGCGTATGCAATTCATCAATAAATATTATAACATCAGATGTTTCCTCAAGTTCAAGCATTAATGCTCTCATCCTCTCTTCAAACTGACCACGGTATTTAGTTCCTGCAATAAGTCCTGCAATATCTAGAACAATTACTCGTTGATTCCACAATACTCGAGGAACAGTCTTTTCCAAAATACGAATCGCTAATCCCTCAACGATAGCGGTTTTTCCAACACCTGGTTCTCCAATTAATACAGGATTATTCTTTTTCCTTCTAGACAAAATCTGTGCTACTCTTTCTATCTCTATGTTCCTGCCGATTACTGGATCAAGATGACCTTCTGAAGCAAGTTTCGAAATATCTCTGCTAAATTGGTCTAAAGTTGGAGTAGTTTTCGTTTTGCTATTTTCCTTCCCAGATACTCTAATTTGGTTAGATGAACCAACATAAGTCATCAATAAATCATGGTCAATTGAATATTGTGTAAGGATATCAAAAGCAAGTCCTTCTTTTTCGAGAGAAAGGGCCATTAGAAGATGAACATCATTAGCAACATTTTGGTCTAATTTTCTAGCTTCACTAATAGTCTCTCTTAAAATTCGCTCGCTTCTTATTGTTAATTGTATCTTACTCAATTTAGCGGTGTCATTTCCTTGTTTTGTCATTTTTTCTATAATTTCACGCATTTCAAGTAAATCACAACCCATAGTCATAAGTAATGTTACTGCTTTACACTCACCTTCTTTTATTATTCCTAACAATAGATGTTCAGAACCAATATAATTATGCCCTAAACGAACAGCTTCATCTTTTGCATATTTTATAATTAATTGAACTGTGCGTGTGAAGTTTTCTTTCATGATATTTTTTCCAATGTATATTGAGCTTTTAGTTTACCATTATGCACAATCAAAACTCTTTCTGCAATTTCTGACACAGATTTATCGTGAGTTGCAATGATAAACGACTGTCTAAATTTACTACATAATTCTTTTATAACTTGTAACAGGTTGTTACTATTGTCTACATCCAAATTGCCAGTAGGTTCATCGGCAATAATAATTTTTGGTTTATTTACTAATGCTCTTAAAACAGCCACTCTTTGCTTTTCACCTCCTGATATCTGCGATGGATAGTGGTTTGATCTTTTTGTTAGATTTACATTTCCAAGTAATTCCATTGCATATTCTTCGGATTTCTTGTGGTCCGCGTGCAATAACATTTGAGGAATAATCAAATTTTCTAAAACTGTAAACTCAGGCAAGAGATGGTGAAACTGAAAAACAAAACCAAGTTTCTTAGCCCTAATCTCAGATAACTTTCTATGATTATTCAAGATAACATGTCCATCAATTTCTAAATATCCATCATCAAATGAATCTAGAGTTCCAAGAACATGCAACAAAGTTGATTTTCCTGCTCCTGAAGGTCCCATAATTGCCACAATTTCGCCTTCTTTTACATTTAAATTGATTCCTTTTAGAACATCAACTTTATCTGCTTGAGTAATATAAGATTTTTTTATATTTTTTGCTTTAAGTATCATTTTATATAGTCTATTGATTTTACTGGGTTTAATTTTGCTGATTTATACGCAGGATAAATTCCTGCTATGACAATCAACAATACAGAAATTGTGAATATAAAAACTAATTTTTCAGGCGATAATATTAATGGAAATTCTTTTAATGGAAAAGTGTCAAATATTACTTTCATAAAGTTAAATTCTGTTTCTAACTTGATCAATCCAACAGCAAATCCAATGCCGAATATACCTCCTAGAAAACCTGTTGCTAAACTTTGAACCACAAAAATCATAGAAATATTACTATTTGAATAACCTATAGTTTTTAAAATACCGATTTGTGGGATTTTCTGCATAACTGATAAACTCATTAAAGATAATAGATTAAATCCAGCAATAAATACAATCAAAAATCCAAAAGTTGTATAGGCTATTTTCTCTAATTTCATTGCTGAAATCAATTTATGTTGATCATCTTCCCAAGTACTATATCTTACATTTGGAAAACTTTCTAAAAATTCGTTTAATTTTGTAAGTTCTATTTTATCACTCAAAAGTAAGAGCATATTTTTTGAATATCTAAATATCTTCTGTCCGGTTTTGTATTGAATAAAGGCATAATTATAGTCATAGTCTAAAATATCTAACACAAAGGTATCGTAAAGTTTAATTGTTTGGATTGGAGGGACACCAGTAAACATATTGACATCCAAAGGTGATATTAGTTTGATATCATCTAGTACTTCTAAATTTAATCGCCTTGCTAACCCATTACCTAAAATCGCAGTATCATCTTCAAAACCATAGTCGTTAGGTTCACTAGTTAATCCTAGCGATTTCAGATAATCTTCTAAATTATGAACTGCACGAATTTTTGAAAATCTGTAATCGTCTTCATTTGAAAGTATTCCATTTCTTTCAATACAATTGAAGTATTTAATTTGATTTTGGACAAGAAATTCTTCAACTTCTTTGATATTATCAATATCAGATTTATCAATTGTAATTTTAGCTGGTGATGAAAACTTTCTAAGTGATGAGAATATTTTCTCTTCCATACCATCCATTATTGCAAATGTTAAAGTAACGAGAGTACAACCAACTACAATTCCAATAATTGGGAAAATTAATGTCCAATTGAAATTAGTAGAACTTCCTTTTCTTGATATAAATCTATAAGTAAATCTTAAAAAGTTCACTCATACCTCACTGCTTCAGCTGGTTCAACCTTTGAAGCTCGTATTGATGGAATACTAGAAGCTATTATGGTTAATAAAATAGCAGACAATGGATAAATTAAAAAAGATAGATATGAAATTTTCACAGGAAGATAGTCCATAAAATAAATATCTGAAGATAACGCTATAAATTTGTATTTAACTTGTATTATGAGGAGAGTTAATGCTAATACCAATCCAAGTAACGAACCAATTACACCTACAATTAATCCTTCAATCAGAAAGATTTTTCTAATCTTTACCTTATCATATCCCATTGTTAAAAGTATTCCAATATTTTTACTTTTTTCAACTACAATCATCCATAGAGTTGCAGTAATGTTAAAAACTGCAACTAATACAATAAACACCATTAAGAGCATAATAGGAATATCATAAATATTCAACCATTCGAATAATGCAGCATGTCGTTCTTTCCAAGTGGTTGTAGAATAGTGGAAATCTAGTTCTTCTAAAACCTTTTCGTTGATTTTGTGTATTTTCTCTGGATTGGTAAAATTACAGATAACTCCATTAAATACATTGTTATGTTCGAAAAGTAATTGAGTATCTTCAAGAGAAATGAAAACTAGTAATTTATCATATTCTGGAAATCCAGTTTTGATAATTCCTGAAATGTTGAATTTTTCAGCTATAATTAGATTATCTGAAATTAACTTCTCTATGTCAAACAAGATTATTTCTTCATCAACATCTACATCAAGTTGTTTAGAGAGTTCATCACCAATTATAATACTATTGGGATTGGAAAATGTACTGTTTCCTTTTACAATAAATCTTTCTAAATCGAATATATCATTTAAAGAATTATCTGAGACAGCATAAATTATAACTCCTTCAGTAACATCTTTTTTACGAACCATTGCACGCTTCTCTACATATTGGGTCATTGAGGTGAAATCTGAGAAAGTTTTTAGAATAGAATCTAAATATACAAGTTCGTTTTCATCGATTAACTCGTATCCATTATACTTTTGAATTCTTAAGTGACCATCAATATTTGATAATTTACTTTCAACTGATGAGGAGAACCCACTTGAGAAAGCAGATATTATTATCAAAAATGCTACTCCAAGCATCAATCCTATTATACTCAGTATTGTAGTAAAAGATATAAAGCCAAAGGAGTGTTTGGATCTTAGTTGACGAAAAGCTATGGTTTTACAAATTGACACTAAACCTCTGGACGCATCGCTGGAAAAAGAAGCACGTCTTTTATTGAAGTTTGTTCGGTCAACAACATTACAAGTCTATCAACACCTATTCCAACACCTCCTGTTGGAGGCATTCCATACTCTACTGCTTGTAAAAAGTTCTCATCTACAATTTGTGCTTCATCGTCACCCAATTCACGCAGTTTTGCTTGTTCTTCTAACCTTTTTCGTTGATCAATAGGATCATTAAGTTCAGTAAAGGCGTTTGCAAACTCCATTCCACCAATGAATAATTCAAAACGCTCTACTATTTTACCATCTCCACCCCGTTTTTCTTTTGCTAATGGAGATATTTCTTTTGGATAATCCATTACAAATGTAGGTTGAATTAGTTCAGGTTCAACAAGTTCTCCAAACAGTTTGTCGAACAATTGTCCGTAGTTCATTTTTTCATCAACATCAATCTTATATGATTTTACTAATTTGAACAATTTTTCACGATCCATAGAGAAGACATCTTTGTTCGTTTTATTTTTTAGTAATTCTGCCATTGATTTTTGCTCAAAAGGTTTTGATAAATCGATAGAATGATCTCCGTATTTTACAAGTAATTTCCCGACTGATTTCGCAGTTTCTCTTATCATATCTTCAGTAAGTTTCAAAACATCGTGAACATCTGCATAGGCTTGATAATATTCTAAAGATGTGTATTCTGGATTGTGATTTCGATCCATTCCTTCATTTCTGAAATTTTTAGCAATTTCATAAACTTTATCAAAACCACCAATTATTAATCTTTTCAAATAAAGTTCATCTGCTATTCGTAAAAACAGATTTTGCTCAAGAGTATTGTGGTAAGTTTTGAATGGTCTTGCTGATGCACCACCATAGATTGGTTGAAGAGCTGGTGTTTCTACTTCAATATAGCCTTGATCATCTAGATAATTTCTTAATGAAGAAATTACTTTTGCTCGAGTTTGAAAAATTAATTTTACATCTGGATTAGCAATTAAATCTAAATGCCTATTACGATACCTGTGTTCTTTATCATCAAACGCATTGAAAGCTTCACCGTCTTTTTCTTTGAGATTAGGTAACGGTCGAATATTTTTTGATAATATTATTAATTTTTCAACATTTATCGATATCTCTTCGGTTTTAGTTTTAAAAACTATACCTTCTAAACCAATAATATCCCCTAAATCTAAATTCTTGAACAAATCATTATAAACTTCATTTCCTACATTATCTCTTTTGATGTATAACTGAATTTTTCCAGTTTCGTCTTGAATGTGAGAAAAACTGGCTTTACCCATTTTCCTCATTGCAACAATTCTTCCGGCAACTGAAACTGACTTACCTTCTAAGTTGTCATAAGACCCTAGTATATCTAGAGCTGAATGTGTTTTTTTATAGTTATGGGGGTATGGAATAAATCCAGCTTCCTTGATTTTAGTTAATTTTTCTAATCTAAAATTTATAATTTGTTGTAAACTTTTATGTTCATTTGTCACTTGTTGTTTTCTCCATATTCTTTAAGAGGTATGCTCGGATAAATGGATTTATCTCACCATCCATAACTGATTGAATATTTCCTATTTCCTCTTTTGTTCTATGATCTTTAACCAAATTGTATGGATGGAAAATATGAGACCGTATTTGACTTCCCCAACCAATATCTAATTTCTGTTCTTCTAGTTTTTGATGTTCAGAAACTTTTTCCTCAAGCAGTCGCTGATACAATTTTGCTTTCAGCATTTTCATAGCTGTATTTTTATTCTTTAATTGACTTCTTTCATTCTGACATTGTACTACAATTTTAGTTGGTAAATGAGTTATTCGAACAGCAGAATCTGTTTTGTTAACATGTTGACCTCCAGCTCCACTAGCTCTGTAAGTGTCGATACGAATTTCTTTATCAGATAATTCTACTTCCACATCGTCTTCAATCAAAGGATAGATGAATACTGAAGCAAATGAAGTATGTCTTCTCGAATTACTATCGAAAGGAGAAATTCTGACCAATCGGTGTACACCAACTTCAGCTTTTAAGTAACCATAAGCATATTCACCTACAATCTCAATCGTAACATCTTTAATACCTGCCTCGTCGCCAGGTTGAAAATCCAAAATTGTAGTTTTAAAATCAGATCGTTCACACCAACGCATGTAAAGGCGGTATAGCATATTTGCCCAATCTTGAGATTCAGTTCCTCCTGCACCTGGATGAATTGTTAAAATAGCTCCTCTGTGATCGTCAGGACTATTTAACATTTTCCTTAATTCAACATTTTCTAATAGTTCTATAAAAGAACTTAATGCATATTCGATGTCAGGATCAGGTTGATTATCTGTTTCTAACAGTTCAAAGTGGATTTCAACTTCAGTATATTTATCTTCTAGCTGATCCCATAACTCTATTTCACTTTCTAGACTACTGATTTTTTTTGTAACAGATTGAGCTTTTTTATTATCGTCCCAAAATCCTGTTTCGAGTGTTTTTTTTTGTAAGTGTAGAATTTTAGAGTTTAGTAAATCTCGGTCAAAGATACCCCCGTAATTCAATGTACTTTGCCTTTGAAGTTTCAAATAATTCTCTTAGATGATCAATGTCCATGTTATTAATTTGTTGTCATCTGATGAATTTGTAATGCAGTAACAGATAAGTAAAGAAGTATTTGCAAGAAACTGGAATTCTGTTTTAATGAACTCCAAAATGTTTGATTTATTAATATTGTGTCATTTGATTCCATAGTTGGAATCGTTCCTCTATTACCTGTTTTAAGATACTTGTTTAAATCTATTTTATAAACTAATTGAGTACTGTCGATATCATTAGTTTCTCGAATTAATAGAATTTCATTTAGTTTTGCTCCAGGTAAAGGGCCACCTGCTAAAGATAATAAAGATATCAAGTCAACTTTAGATGAATATGGAATTAAAAACTGGCCAGGTTTTTGTACATGACCCCAAACATTTACAGAGAGGTAGGGTTTCGAATTGTCATAGATGATGTAACTACTACTTTGCTGTTTATTTGAAAATTGTGAATCAATATCTTCAGCATAAACAAAATCTACTGCAAAAGTTAACAAATATAATAAAACTCCAAATGTAACTTTGATTAAACTCATTTTTTGGTCTCCTTTGTGCAGTTTAATTTACTTCAATATTACCGATAATTCTATCAGTGATTCTAATAGATTGATAACTTTCTTTTACATCATGAGCACGAACTATATCAGCCCCATTAGCAATTGCTAGAGTCATTGAACTAATACTTGCAGGGAGTCTATCCTTTGGTTCATCATTATCTAATTTAAGAAACGATTTTCTGGAAGTTCCAATTAGAACTGAATATCCTAGAGATTTAATTAAGGATAATTTCATTAAAATCTCATCATTATCTGATTTTGTTTTTCCAAATCCGATTCCTGGATCCAAAATAATATTGTAATCTTCTACTCCAAATGATTTTGCTAATTTAATTCGTTGTTTAAAGTAATCAATAATCGAATCAATAACATTTGCATAAATTGGTTTGTTTTGCATGGTCATTGGATTGCCAAGCATATGCATTATTACAATGGGGATATTATTCTCAGATGCAATGCTAAACATTTTACCTGATTTCCCTCCTCCGGTTATATCATTTACAATATGAAATCCATTATCTATAGCAGTTTGAGCAATCCTAGGTTTATATGTGTCAATTGAAAACAAAACATCGAATTTAGATACTACCTTAAAAACAGGTTCTAAACGGAGTAATTCTTCAGCATAGCTAACTGGTTCTGCCCCAGGTCGAGATGATTCAGCACCAACATCAATAATGTCAGCTCCATATTGTATCATTTTCTCAATTTGCCCTGATATCTTATCACCAATATACTTTCCTCCATCATAAAATGAATCAGGAGTAAGATTCAAAATACCCATTATCTTTGTGCGAGATTTCAATAATGTTTCAGAAGCAGTTCTCATTTTCTATTAACTAGCAAATTACAATTAATTAATTATTTTTTTTGTTTCTGAGGTTTTTCTGATGTGTTTCTTGTTGTTGGTTTAACAGGTTTCTTTCTATTCCTCTTTTGTGGTTCTTTATTAGGTTGAACTTTAAGAGGTTTTCCATTTATGAGATCACCCATTTCACTACCTGTAATTGTTTCAAATTCCAAAAGTGCCTTAGCTAGACTATGCAAAGTATCAATATATTTAAGTAATATTTTTTCAGCTCTACTCTCAGCTCTCTTAACAAACTCGGATATTTCTTCATCAATAACTGTAGAAATCTCATCACTGTAATCTCTTGAGTGAGAAATTTCTCTCCCTAAAAACACTTCTTCTTGTTTCTTTCCAAAAGTAAGAGGTCCAATTCGGTCACTCATACCCCATTCACACACCATTTTGCGTGCGATATCTGTAGCTACAGTTATATCATTCCCTGCCCCTGTGGACATATCCTTAATTACTAATCGTTCTGCAGTTCTACCACCCATTAAAACATCCAAACGAGCATTTAAGTAGTTTCTAGAATAATTATGTTTTTCATTGTCTGGTATCTGAGAAGTTATTCCTAAGGCTCTACCTCTTGGTATAATTGAAATCTTATGCACTGGATCTGATAATTCCGTAAAATGTGCTACAAGAGCATGACCTGCTTCGTGATATGCAGTAACTTTGCGTTCTTCAGGTGTAAGGATCATGCTTTTTCGTTCAACTCCCATCATAACCTTGTCTTTGGCATCTTCAAAATCTGACATAGTTACTAATTTCTTAGATCTTCTTGCAGCCAGTAGTGCTGCTTCATTAGCTAAATTTTCTAAATCAGCTCCAACCAATCCAGGTGCTCCCTTTGCTAGAACTTTGAGATCTACATCATTTGATAAAGGAATCTTTCGAGTATGAATTTTCAATATTGCTTCTCGACCATCTATTCCGGGTGCATCTACAACAATTTGTCTATCAAATCTACCCGGACGAAGCAACGCCTTATCTAAAACATCTGGTCGATTAGTTGCTGCTAATAAAATTACATTGTCTTCTGTTTCAAAACCATCCATTTCCACTAAAATCTGGTTTAATGTCTGTTCTCGTTCATCATGTCCACCTCCTAATCCTGCTCCTCGATGTCTACCAACTGCATCCATTTCATCAATAAAAATTATGCTAGGAGAATTTTTCTTTGCCTGATCAAATAAATCTCTTACACGACTTGCTCCAACACCAACAAACATTTCAACAAATTCAGCTCCACTAATACTAAAGTATGGGACATCAGCTTCTCCAGCAATCGCACGAGCCAATAAAGTTTTTCCTGTGCCTGGAGGACCTAGAAGCAATGCACCCTTTGGTATTTTTGCTCCAAGCTTTAAAAACTTTTTTGGACTTTTAAGAAATTCTACAATTTCCTGCAATTCTACTTTTGCTTCATCACAACCAGCTACATCTTCAAAGTTTACCTTCGAACTATCAGGGGAGATGATTCTTGCTCTACTTTTAGCGAAATTAAAAATTCCGTTTTGCCCACCTCCACCCTGCATTCTTCTCATTAGATAGAACCAAAAGAATATCAACAATATCCAAGGAGAAAATTGGATCATATAATCAAATAATCCCATAGTTTGATCTTTGAATCTATATGAAATGTTATGATCATCCCACATTTTTGTAACTTCACTATCTACAAATGGAAGTACAGTGGAAAACTTTTCATATTTTCTTGTAACATTTCCTATATTCTCTTCAATAGGTTCTTTGAAAATACCTATAAATTTGTTCCCGATAACTTCAGCTGACTCCACTTTACCTAATTGAACAAATTCCTGATATTCAGTAAAACTTACTTGTTTTGGCTCTGTTTCTGAAGATAAAAATTTTGCAATACTAAATGCACCGATTATGATTATTATCCAAACGAAGAAATTCTTTCCAACAACATTTTTTAATGTTGGAGGTTTTGGTTTACCTTTTCCCTTGATATTTTTTCTTTTATTTGGTTGTGCTTTTCGGCTTTTATTAGTATTATTTTTGTTATTTGTCATTATATTTCCTCTTCAAATGCATATATGGAAGATAAACCTCTGAACTTTTGATTGAGATCTAATCCATATCCTACCACAAATTTATTCGATATATTAAAACCTATAAAATCAATTTCAAAGTTCTGTTTAGCAACTTCAGGTTTATATAAACAAGTAGCAAAACGAACTGAATTTGTACCAGCTTCTTCTAGTCGATGTTTGATAAATTCAATAGTTAATCCGCTATCGATTATATCTTCAATCACCAAAACATCACGACCTGTTATATCAGCACTTATATCCTTCAAAAGTCTTACAGTTCCAGAAGATTTTGTGGAACTCCCATAAGACGATAGTTTAATAAAATCTACTTCAAAATCTATTGAAAGATTACGAACAAGATCTGCCATAAAAAGAAAAGAACCATTAAGAACTCCTATAATTATAGGAACAGTTTCAGTATAACATTTAGAAATTTCTACAGCCATTTCTCGTATTCTGATTTTGATTTCTTTTTCGGAAATTATCTCATGAATTAATTTTCCTTCATGATCATATCCTTGTGGAATTAGTTTTGTTTTCTTCAATTTTCTTCCCATCTGATTTCTTTGAGTTGTTTTGATTTAGACAAACCTTTTACTTCAGCATGCAACAATCCAGGAACCCACAGGACTTCATTTTTGCCATCTACAATGATTGGATATTTTTGTTTCTCTAATAGTGATAGTTTGTGATTGATAAACAAATTGCTAAGTTTTACTTTTTTTTTGGTGTTATAAGATATTATATAATCCCCAACTTCCCAAACTCTAACATATAATTTCAATGTCGAAGGTAAAATCATTGATGACTTATCAGTAGATTTACTATAATTATTAACAGTTTTGATAATAATTCTACAATCGCCCCATTCATTAGTTTCGTTCATTGATAAAGACAATTTTGGTAATTTAATGCAATTATTTACGAATATAGTGAATTTAGTTCTATCCATAAGACAGGATAAATTATTTGATAATCGAAATATTTTTCCCGTTTTTGATTTATCAATAAACTGGAAAAAAGTATTCCAATTATCTTGTGATAACTCTAATTGAAAATTGTTAAATATTTTCTGACATATAGACTGTAAAAGAAATTTCTTAACATCAAAACTTAGATTGCAATAATTCTCGATTTTTAAAGTAAAAGAATCTTGATTTTTCCCTTCTTCGACAAAAACAGATTTTTCAACATTTTTTGTTTCTTCTTTAAGTTCTAACAGTTTATCTATTGCTGATCTATTCAACTCCAACAATTCTTGCCTTATTTTTGGATTGCTTTGTATAGAATCTGGTAGAAGAGAATGCCTGACCTTATTTCTTAAATATGTTTGGTTGTTGTTAGTTGGATCTTCAATCCAATTTAGATAATTTTCATTTGCATATCTCAAAATATCAATTCTCTTTTCAGAAATGATTGGTCTTTTTATTTTACCGAGTTCTTCTCTAATTCCTACATACGAAATCCAATTATTCTGTTTTTGATATTTACGCAAAAACATAGTTTCAACTTGATCATCTTCGTGGTGAGCGGTAAATATCCAATGATATCGATGTTTTACAGAAATATCAGTAAGGTAATTATACCTTTCTTTTCTAGCCCAAGCTTCGATTGATTGTTTTTTATGCGGTTTCTCTAGTTTAACCGAATAATATTTGCAATTATTTTCCTCAGATTCACTTCTGCAAAATTCTTCTGTTAAGTCTGCGTCTTTATGGATTCCATGATTAACATGTGCAACTCCAATCTCGAAATGGTGGATGGAAGATAATTTATTAACTATATTGAATAAAACAATACTATCAACTCCTCCAGATAAAGCTAATAACACTCTTACTGAAGATAAATCAATTTTTTCATTAGAAGCAAACAATTGCATTTTGGCATAAACAGTTTCTTCGATCCTAGTAAGTTTCATTACTTTATGAATGGATTTAATTTTCTTTCGTTCCCAATTGATGAGTCTGGTCCATGCCCAGGATACACGATTAAATCGTCATCCAAAGTCATAAGTTTGTTAGTAATAGAATCAATAATTTGTTCATAGTTGCCACCTGGTAAGTCAGTTCTACCAATTGAGCTCTTAAACAGAGTATCACCAGTAAAAAGATACTTATCAATCAAGAAACAAACACCACCAGGTGTATGACCTGGAGTCTCAATTACTTTAATATCAATCTCACCAAATGTTAAATTATTCTGAGAAGTTAGAAATTCATCAATTTGAGGTTCTTTTGATGGTGGAAGTCCAAAATACTTACTATATTCAGCTGAGCTTTTTACAAGATTTTCATCTCCTTTATGGATGTAAAAAGGTACAGAAGTATTCGTTTTAATCTCAGATACTCCACCGATATGATCAATATGCCCATGTGTGCATAGGATAGCTAGTAATTTACATTTCATACTTGAGATTTCATGCAATAATCTCTCTGGTTCTGAACCAGGGTCTATCAATATTGCAGAATTTGTAGACTGATTCATCACAATAAATGCATTCTCTTGAAAAGAACCATTTACAATTTTATTAATTAGAATATTTATTTGAACTCCTTACTTCTTTTCTTGTAAACCAATACTTTTTCTTTTCTATAGAAATTGTCTTTTTTCCCTCTAAAAGTCTCTTTGTATTATCATATATGAGAATTTCAACATCATCACCAAGATATTCTTTACTTAGTTCAATGGCAGGTTCTAAACAGAAATTTCGATTTTTGGAATTATGAGCATCTGATCCTATAAAATGGACCAAACCAGATGACAAAAACTTTACTGCTGTTTTTTTAGTTTTCCCGCCGAACGTACCCAGAATACTTCCAGCATCAATTTGAAAAACAGACCCTAATTTATGTAACTTTTGAACCACATCAAAATTCTCCTGAATTTGTAAATATCTTTCAGGATGAGCAATTATAGGAGTAATATTGTTAGCTCGTAATTCTTTCAGGACTTGATTGAAGCTTAATGGGATAAAGGACGGATGAAATTCTATCAACATATACTTTCCATTTCCAATGGTTGCGAATGGATGATTTTTCAATTTGATTAAATTTGGTATAAAAAATAATTCAGCTCCCAGATGGATTTTTATAGATAATTTTTGATCATCTATGAAGTTGACAAGTTTTTGAAATTGACTAATTATGTCTTCATCAGAAACATTACTTGCTTCAAATCTCGGATTATTTATGTGGGGAGTTACTATTACATCAGAAATACCCTGAGATTTTGCTCGAACAAGCATTTCTTTTACTTCAATAAAATCTCTTGGACCATCATCTACATTAGGAATGATATGATTATGAAAATCAATCATATTCTACACTATCCATTAGAAAATGTTTGAGAGAATTCATTCCGAAAGTCTTACATATTTCAATTTGTTGATTGTATTCTGTACCATTTTTCAAAACGTTACTAATTTGATTTAGAACCTGTGTATTATTAAAGTACTCTAAAGCTGGATTGCAATAATCTGACATCATGATTATGAATTCTTCTAAAGTAAGATTCATATCTGTACAAGAATCAATTATTTGTGCATCAAAACCAAAGCGTATGGCTTTCCAAATAGCATCATTAATATATTCTATATTTAGATTTTCTCTTAGTATTTTAGAACGAAATTCTTTAACACTTTGATAAACTAATGCTTGGGATAATGCGATTAACATTTCCATATTTCTTAGAGATCGTTGTGCATCGCAAATTCTAAACTCAATAGTACCAAAATCTAAATGTGGTCTTATCTTCCACCAGATTTGTCGAGATTTTTCGATACTTTTAGTCAGATATAGATTATCTACAATTCTTTTATAATCATCAAATGATTTAAAAGTAATCGGAGTATTAGTTCTTGGAAAGTTTTCAAATTGTAATGTTCTAGAAGATCTCATCCCGGTATTCTCTCCACAAAAAAAAGGAGAATTTGTACTAATAGCTAGTAATGCTGGAATCCATCTTCTTAGACTATTACAAACATGGACAGCTGTTTCGGCGTTTGACACAGCGATATGAACATGCATTCCAAATGTGATATTCTGATTGGCATAATACTGCATTTGTTCTTTTACCCATTTGTAATCCTCCGAATCAACAAAAGTTTGCTCTTTTGGTTTTGCTGTAGGATGTGTTCCACTAATTCCAATCCTAAATCCTAACTCTTTCCCAATATCTTTAACTTCTTTTCGTAAATTGGATATTTCCTTAATTGATTCAGATACTGTTGAACAAATAGGCGTATTAACTTCAATTTCTGAATGAATTAGTTCGTAACTGTACCGACCTTCTTTTTTTGTTGGAATTAAATCCAGAATTTGCTTTGCCTTGTCAATTAAATCACCTGTTTTTGGACAACACAGCATATATTCTTCTTCAACTCCAATAGTATAAAGATTGCTGTGTTCGAATACTTGCGAAGATAATGACACTATGATACATGCCTCATGAATGTGTCCGTTTCAGATTCTGATAACCCAAATTCAGCGATTTCACCGTATTTATTAACATTATACCCATGAAAATCAGATCCACCGGTAATCACCAGATTTCTGTTTTTTGCATATTCTGCCAATTGTTGAGTTGCTACAAAATCGTGTTCTGGATGATAAACTTCAATACCGTTTAGTGGAATATCATCAAAATCACTCATCTTTGAAAGAACCCAATACAAACCGATATGAGCTAATGAAGAAAATCCTCCCGAATCTCGTACTTTACTCACAACTTCAGTTAAATGTGGTTTATCTTTTGAAACATAAGCTGGTTTATCATAACCTAATAAGTTGTCAAAAACTTCCTTAGTTGAAGAAAAATATCCATCATTTATCAGTAACTCAGCTAAATGAGGTCGACCTGGATTGGAAATTGAGTCGTTAATGCTCTGGTAATCAATTGAATATCCTAACTTATTTAATTTCTTTCCCATAACTTCAATAACTCTAAATCGTTCGTTTTGTAAATTGGATAACAATTTAACAACTGGTTCAGAATTTTCATCGATATTATATGCTAATAGATGAATTGATGAATTTTGATAAAAACTAGATATTTCAACCCCTGGAATAAATTGAATATCAAATTGTCCTTTTCGAATCAAATGTCTAGTTTCAGGTGATTGTTTAACTGAATCATGGTCAGTTATTGAAAAATGTGTTAATCCTCTACGGATACATTCATTAACAACCTCATTTGGAGTTAACTTCCCATCTGAACATGTAGAGTGAATATGTAAATCAGAAACAATATTCATTAAATTACTGTTTCTTCCTGCCATTCACCAAATACTGATTTCATTGCATCCACTATTTCACCAAGAGTAGCATATACTTTGGCTGCATCGACCAAAGAGTACATAATATTATTACCATTATTGCAAGCATCAACAATTTTTCCTAGTCTTTGTTCTACTATTTTAGAATCTCGTTTTTCTTTTAATTTTATTAGTTTACTTATTTGATTATCTTCAACTTCTGGTCCTATTTCAAGAAGTGGAATTTCTATCTTTTCATTTTGTCTGATAAAACGATTTACTCCAACAACAACTCTTTTTTTCTCATCAACCAATTGTTGATATGACGATGCTGAATCAGCAATTTCTCTTTGCATAAAACCCACCTCAATTGCAGAAATCACACCTCCAAGGTCATTTATTTTATTAAAATATTCTTCAGCTTTTTCTTCCATTTTATTCGTTAATTCTTCAACAAACCAAGAACCACCTAACGGATCAACAGTATTAGCTACACCAGTTTCATATGCTATTAATTGTTGAGTTCTCAGCGCTATTTCTACTGATTTCTCTGTTGGAAGAGCTAAAGTTTCATCCATAGAGTTTGTATGAAGAGATTGAGTCCCTCCCAAAACTGCAGCCAAACCCTGAAAAGCTGTTCTTGCAATATTTATTTCTGGTTGCTGTGCAGTTAAAGAACACCCCGCAGTTTGGGTATGAAACCTTAATAGCCAAGATTTAGGGTTTTTTGCTCCATATTTTCCTCTCATTTGTCTCGCCCATATTCGCCTTGCTGCACGGAATTTAGCAATCTCTTCGAAAAAATCTAGATGAGAATTAAAGAAATGGGATATTCTCGGAGCAAAATCATCAACATCCATCCCTCTTGCAATTCCATGCTCAATGTACTCAAAACCATTTGCTAAAGTAAATGCAAGTTCTTGTGCAGCAGTAGAACCAGCTTCTCGAATATGATAGCCGCTAACAGAAATTGTATTGAATTTTGGGAGATATTTTGTGCAATATTCAATCATATCTGTAATAATTCGCATTGATTCTTTTGGAGGATAAATCCACTCCTTCTGAGCAATGTATTCTTTAAGAATATCGTTTTGTAGAGTTCCTCTCAAAATCGAAATGTCAACACCTTGTTTTTCTGCAACAGCAATATAAAATGCTAATAAAATTACTGCAGGTCCATTTATGGTCTGAGATACACTTACCTCTCCAAGATTAATACCATCAAAAAGAGTTTCCATGTCAGCCAAAGAACTTACTGCTACTCCACATTTTCCAACTTCACCTAATGCAAAATCATGATCAGCATCATATCCCATTAGGGTGGGCATATCATAAGCAACTGACAATCCAGTTTGGCCATGTTCTAAAAGGAACTTAAATCGTTTGTTTGTCTCTTTAGGTGTTCCAAATCCAGCAAATTGACGCATTGTCCACAATTTGCCACGATATAAATTAGAATGAATACCCCTTGTAAATGGATATTGTCCTGGAAATCCAATTTTCTCCAAATATTCATCATCAGGTGAGTTTGGAAAGTAACATTCATCGATTTGTTCACCTGAAACAGTATCAAAATTGTAATCTCTTTTTGAAGATTTTTCAATAGTATCTTGCCATACATCCTTTGCACTAATAAATTTATTTTTCATTAATATTTACCATTATACTCTTGAAGTTTATTTATAATTCCATCTGTGTTCAATTGTAATAAATCTAATAATTCTGACCTTGTTGCGTGTTCAACATAATTATCAGGTATCCCCATTTTAATGATGTGTTTATCAGAACTACATTCTTGAGCAAATTCGACTACACTTGACCCAAATCCCCCAATTAAAGCACCTTCTTCAATTGTTAAAACTAACTTATATTTTGAAAATACTTCTTTTAACAATTTCTCATCCATAGGTTTGATAAATCTAGCATTTATCAAAGTAGGTGTAAATCCCATTATTTCTTTAATTTGACTTAAACTGACCTGAGCAATTTCCACCATACTTCCAACAGCCAAAATTGCTACATTTTCTCCACGATTTAAAATTTCCCACTCTCCAATATTGATAATTTCATGTTCACGGTTTTCATCAAATCGATACGAAGTATCCTTAGGATATCGAATGGAAAACGGTTTATTTTGGGATAACGCAGTAGATAAAAGATCATGCATTTCGTTACCATCTTTAGGCGCAGTTATGACAATATTAGGGAACATTCTTAGAAGTGGAATATCGAATATTCCGTGGTGTGTCGGACCATCTTGACCTACAACGCCAGCTCGATCCATGCAAAATATTACAGGTAAATCTTGAAGTAGAACATCGTGGAAAATATTGTCAACTGCTCTTTGGAAAAATGTAGAGTATATCGCAACAATTGGTCTGTACTTTTCAATTGCTAATCCAGATGCATATGTAACGGCATGTCCTTCAGCAATTCCAACATCTACATAACGATTGGGAAACTTTTTAACATAAGAAGACATTCCCGTACCGACTTCCATAGCAGCTGTTATACAAATAATTTTATCGTTATTTTCAGCAAGTTTCGCAACTGATGAACCAAAAACTTGAGAATAATCTGGAGCTTGTTCCTCTTTTTCAATATGATTGTTTGCCATGCTATAATATTTAGTTGAATCAATCTCAGCAAGCTCAGAGCCCTTACCCTTTTTAGTGTACACATGGACCAAAACAGGATTTGGCATTTTCTTTACAGCTTTAAATGTTCGTAGTAACTCGTCTAAATTGTGTCCATTAACTGGGCCGATATATCTTAGTCCAAGCTCTTCAAATAGAGCTCCCGGAGTAAAAAATCCTTTTACACCTTCTTCAGTTTTTCTTAATAATTTCCTCACAATTCGTGAGATAAATGATGGTGCTTTACCAGTCACATTCCAGATATCGTTTCTCATTCTGTTATAAACGGGACTAGTCACAACCTTAGTTAAATATTTTGATAGTGCACCGACACTTGGGGAAATTGACATTGTATTGTCATTAAGAATAATTGTCATTTGTGTACGATGAAATCCTAAATTGTTAATTCCTTCGTAAGATAAACCTCCGGTCATAGCCCCATCTCCTACGATCGCTATGATGTTTTCATCTGTTTTATTTCTGTCTCGAGCGTGAGCTAAACCAAGTGCTGATGAGATTGCAGTACTAGCATGACCAGCACCAACAATATCATGAGAACTTTCAAATCGATTCAAATAACCACTTATTCCATCCTTTTGTCGTAGAGTAGAAAAAACATCTCTTCTTCCAGTAAGAATTTTATGTGCATAAGCTTGGTGACCAACATCCCAAACAAGTTTGTCGTGTGGAGAATTATAGACATAATGAAGAGCAATAGTTAAATCAACAACACCTAAAGGTGAGGCATAGTGTCCACCAACTTTCTCTACAGTAGTTCGTATGAAATGAGTTAATTCCGTTGATAAGATTTTTAGTGATTTATTGTCTAAGGATTTTAAATCTTCAAGTTTATCTATTTTCGATAAATATGTATAATCAAGCATTAACAAACTCCAAAAAATATTTGTGTATTCTAACATCTTCACCCAATTCAGGATGAAATGTTGCAACTAAATGTTTACCATTTGTAACAATAACAGGTTCAGACCGATATTCACTTAAGACTGTTACATCATCTCCAATACTAGCAATTTTGGGGGCTCGAATAAATATCGCTTTAAATGGTTTATCATTGTTAAAATTCAAAGAGACATTATCTACAAATGAATGAACTTGTCGTCCCCATGCGTTTCTTTTTACAGAAATATCTATCAAATTTAAAGTGTCGGTTTTTGAATCTTCAATGTGGGAAGATAACAAAACTAAACCTGCACAAGTACCAAATATTGGTCGTGTTTTAGCAAATTCAATAATTCTATCTCGAATTTCTATAAAGTCCATCTGCATCGAAATTGTAGTTGATTCCCCTCCTGGAATTATCAAGCCTTCACAAGAATTCAAATCTTCAGGATATTTAATTGATATAGTTTCAACATTTAGTGATTGAAGAATTCTCCTATGTTCAGCAAAACCACCTTGAAGAGCTAAAACTCCTATTTTCACTACCAACCTCTATCTTGCATCAATTGGTCTTCAGGTATTTCTGACATATCTAGTCCTTTCATAGCACAACCTAAACCTTTTGAAATTTCTTTTAATTTTTCGGCATTATCAAAGTAAGTTGCCGCTTGAACAATTGATTTTGCTCTTTTCTCAGGATTTTCAGATTTAAAAATACCTGAACCAACAAATACTGATTCTGCTCCTAGTTGCATAACCAGTGAAACATCCGCCGGAGTAGCAATACCACCGGCACTAAAATTAGGAACGGGAAGTTTACCAGTTTCCGCAACTTTGGATACCAAAGAAAACGGTGCTGATATGTCTCGAGCTTCAGCCATAAGCAGATCTTTATCCATAGTTTTTAATCTATTAATACCGTTGATTATTGAACGCATATGACGAACAGCTTCTACAATATTACCTGTTCCTGGTTCACCTTTAGTACGAATCATAGAAGCACCTTCACCTATCCTTCGAAGAGCTTCACCTAAATTCCTACATCCACATACAAATGGTACTTTAAAATCGTGTTTATAAATGTGATTATTTTCATCAGCAGGAGTCAATACTTCGCTTTCATCAATGAAATCAATTTCAAGAGTTTCTAAGATTTGAGCTTCAGCAAAGTGACCTATTCTACATTTAGCCATCACAGGTATAGAAACAGTATCTTGGATTTCTCTTATCATTGTCGGATCGGACATTCTTGAAATTCCACCATCACGACGAATATCAGCAGGTATTCGTTCTAAAGCCATTACTGCAACAGCCCCTGCATCTTCTGCAATCCTTGCTTGTTCAGGGGTGGTAACATCCATTATTACACCACCTTTTAGCATTTCTGCTAAACCAACTTTTACTTCATAAGTTCCTTGTTTCATTATTTCCCCCTAGTAATTTGTTGAATTTTAAGTTTTACTTCCTCAATCACATAGTCAGGAGTTGATGCACCAGCTGAAATACCGATATCTTCAACTCCATCGAACCATTGCTTATCAATATCATCTGAACCAGTTACTTGATAAGTCTTCTTATTTATTTCTTTAGATAATTGGGTTAATCTCTTTGAATTAGCACTTGTAAACGACCCAATGACAATCACAATGTCACATTCACCCGCGAGAGCTTTAATTTGTTCCTGATTTCTTTTAGTAGGATAACAAATTGTATTAACAAAACGCAAGTCATGTACTTTAGTTAATAGAATACTAATTATTTTCTGCACATTTTCAATCATCTGTGTAGATTGACTGACAACACCAGCTTTTTTTATTTTACTAATTTTCTTTGCTTCTTCTGGAGAATTTACAATAATTGGATTTTCTACCTGACTAGCAATTCCATATACTTCATCATGACGATGATCTCCAATTACAATTATTTTTCTTCCTTCGTCAGTTAGTTTTCTGACTTCTTGATGTATTTCAAGAACTAATGGGCATGTTGCGTCAATTATAAAGAGATTCTTCTCTTTTGCTCTATTCCAAATTTCTTGAACAGTACCATGAGCTCTAAAAAGTACTTGGCTTTCTCTTGGAATATCATCAATATCTTTCACTATTTCTACACCAGCATCAGAAAGATCGTTAACGACTTTTTCATTATGTACAATTTCTCCTAACATGTAAACTGAATTGTAGTCTGTAGAAGCTCTATATGCTAAACTAACAGCATCTCTAACTCCCGTACAATAACCTGTATCTTTTGCTATACGAATATTCATTTCTTTGTGGTTAGTTTTTCTTCAATCAAACGAATTGTATTAAGTTTCACTTCTTGCAAATCTTTTTTAGCTATAGTAGCCCCAGAAGCAAATGGATGTCCACCTCCACCAAGTGATTCAGCAATTTCACTGATAGAATATCTTCCCTTAGAACGGAAACTTATTCTAGTAGTGGTGTTATCAACCTTTAAAAACATAACTGCGATTTCAACTCCATTGATGGACCTTGCAAAATCGGTGAATCCTTCAATATCTTCGAGACCTGCATCGTATTCATCGAGTATACTTCGTGTAATAGTAAACCATACAATCCTATTATCATTAGAAAATTCGAGAATTTCAATTACCTTTGCTAGAATTTTAACCTGAGAATGATTTCTTCGTTCATGAACTTGACTGAAAATCTCATACGGATTTGTACCACATTCAATTAATTGTGAAGCAACTACAAGCGATTCAGAAGTAGTATTACTATGTCGGAAAAAACCTGTATCAGTAGCTATCGCTGTATATAATGCATCTGATGTACACTTATCCAATTTTTTTATTTTTTGATGGTTACAAAAATACTGCCATATCATAAATCCTGTTGCAGGTGATTTTGGATCAATAATTTTTAGATCAAAGAAATTACAATTTTTCGATGGATGATGATCAATACTAACAGTTGTAGTATTAACAATATAATCACTTATTTTTTTTATTCTTTTAAAGTGTCCTACATCAAGAATTATCCCCAAATCAACATTAAGTAACCAACTATTTTGATCAGAATTATATGTTTCTATCTTATTTTCAACATCAAGAAACTTGAAACAATTTGGTATTTTAGTTGGATTGATAATCCTACATTCTTTTCCTAGTCCTTTTAAATAGTAATAAAGAGCTATCTCCGAGCCAATACCATCACCATCCGAATGTACATGAGTTGAAAGCAATATAGAATTCGCTTTCATTATAAGTTGGTCTAATTTTGACCATAATATTTGACAATTATTACTCATGAACAAGTTTTAAATTTAATAGTTTTTCAACATCAGAAACAATCTTAACTCTATAAATGTTTGACACTTGGATAGACCTTGTTTACAGATTTGTAATTTAAAAGTATTTTATT
>CAZSJY010000013.1:0-37508 GCA_964607375.1 uncultured bacterium | reverse complement strand
CAAGATTACACAGCTTGTGATGCGGTCTGTTCAGATTTAGGTGATACTTGGTCAGATTCCCAAGGTAACGGTATAGAAATTTATGGTTGTACTGATCCTGAAGCTGACAACTACGATGAAGCTGTAACAGAAGATGATGGAAGTTGTGAGTACGCACCTGAAGCATCGTTTACTACAGATATTGTTGGAGGTTTCGTGCCTCTAGTTGTTTCATTTACTAACACCTCAGATTTAGGTTCCGGTTCGGATGTAACTTATCTTTGGGATTTTGGTGATGGCGAAACATCTGAAGATGAAAATCCTGTTCATACATTTGTTTCTGGTGGAGAGTTCAATGTAATGCTAACGGTAGAAACAACTCACGGAATTGATTTATCAGAACCTACTACAATTACCGTTGAAATATTCTACGGTGATGTTGACCAAAATGGTATAGTTCAAGCACTAGATGCATCAAAAATATTGAAATATTTAGCAGAATATATTGAACTCGATGAATTCCAGTTAATGAATGCAGATGTCAGTTTGGATGGAACAGTATCTGCGTTGGATGCATCAATTATTCTTCAATATATTGTTTATATAATTGATGAACTTCCTTATGTTGAACCAGAGTTAGCAAGTGGTGATATGCATATGTCAGATCAACAAGTTGAAGTAGGTGAGATAACAGATATACCACTATATTTAGCTGACGATGTTAACATTTTATCATTTGAATATTCTGTTTCATACGATCCTGAAATACTGACATTTGTTGAAGTTGTTTGGTCAGAAACTGCAACTTTCACAACTGAGGTTAACCATAGAGATGGTGAAGTATCATTTGTTGGTGCTCGTATTGAAGCAATGGATGTTGCTGATTTAATGGCTACTCTTCGGTTTGATGTTTCTGGAGACTTTGATGGTGAAACAGAAGTTAGCGTTAAAGATCTTAGATGGAACGAGGAAAGTGTGATTATGGATGCTACAACTGCGACATTAACACCATTGTTGTCAATTGCAGATTATGCTATTCCTACAGAGTTTGGTTTGAATCAAAACTATCCGAATCCGTTTAACCCAACTACAACGATCAGTTTTGATATTCCTGAAATGAGCGATGTAAGAATTGATATTTACAATGTACTAGGTCAAAGAGTGAAAACACTTGTTGATGCAAATTATCAACCTGGTTATCATTCAGTTCAATGGGATGGATCAAACGATAAAGGACAGTCTGAAGTCAGCGGAATTTATATTTACACAATTTCTGCTAATGGTTATAGAGAAACTCATAAAATGTTGATGATTAAATAAAATCATCAAAACCAAAGTTAAGGGGCTGTTCGTTATCGTTCAGCCCCTTTTTTATTGGAAATAATTTTATTCTGATTCATATTGAAATTAGTTATAAATTACTTACATCGTTTTTTGACATAATATTTGAGGGGGTGACTGGTTTCGACGGGTAAGCAAGGGCTTTTAGTGGCATGTCGAGGATTCTCGGTAACCTCGGAAATCTTCCGGGAACACAAGTTAAATGCCGATTATGGCTACGCTGCTGCCGCTTAACTGACGGTAGCTGTCTTCTAACGGGTTTGTCTGCCACCTGTTAACAAGACATCATCTTGTGCAGACTGGTTTCACTCATCGTCTGGATGAATGAAACGAGAACTACAGACTGGTCTGGTTGTAGTTGGGTTATTTGTGAAAATCAGATAAGACTTAAAAAATAACCTAAACATGTAGATGCTGATAGAACTCCTTATTCGGACGCGAGTTCAATTCTCGCCACCTCCACAATGGCTTTTGTTTACATATTAAAATCTTTAAAAGATGGTAAATTTTATACTGGTTCTACTTCTAATTTATCTCGTCGTTTGAAAGAGCATAAAGATGGGAAATGTAAAAGTACATCTTATAGAAGACCTTTATCACTCATGTATTTTGAAGAATACGATTCTATTTTAGAAGCACGAGTACGCGAGAAAATATTGAAACATCCAACTAAAGGTAAGAAGAAAAAAGAACTTGTAGAATCTTTCCCACAAGAAAAACTTGAAAAATTTACTGAGTTAAAATAGACTGTACGGACGCGAGGCCTCGGTGTAGCCGTTGGCTTTGCCTACGGCGAGTCTTCAATTCTCGCCACCTCCACTTTTTACCACTAAGCCAAAAAAGAACATAATGATAATTGAAATAATTAAAAAGACATAGTTTGATTGCTACTGGCCATCACAATACTAAACCTTTTGTTAATAATTTCTTGTATGGTTTTCTAATTTCTTAATAGATTACTCAATGGGTAATGTATTATGATTCATAGTTTTGTTAAAAGAGAAGATGATTACGCAATTCGAATTTCAGCGTTTTTAGCTTCAGAATTTCATAATGGATTCAGAGCGATCTCTGATATCGCTACTCGTCTTTCTCTATCAAAACCAGTAGCATCAAAAATAATTCATAAACTCAAAATTGGAGGAATTGTTAATTCTGTAAGGGGCAGAAACGGTGGAGTAAAATTGGTTAATAATCCGAATTCGATTTCGTTTCTTGATATTCTTAAAGCAATAGGATTTAATTCAACAATAAATGAATGTTTAGTAAATTCAAGTGTTTGTCCTTTGATTTCATTTTGTAAAATCCACTTGTTTTGGAAGAAAATGGAACATAATATCATTAACACATTATCAAAAACTTATTTGTCAGAGTTCATAATAAATGAATCAGACTTAACTTAAATATAGGAGAAAATAATGGAAGTTATGCTCGCTAGAATTCAATTTGCAATTACTATTGGATTCCATTTTCTTTTTCCACCAATTTCGATTGGTTTGGCTTGGATTCTAGTTTTATTCGAGACTATTGGTTGGAAAAAGAATAACACAAAGTATATTCAAATTGCTATATTCTTTGGGAAATTGCTTGCACTTACTTTTGCAATTGGAGTTGCAACTGGTATAGTAATGGAATTCCAATTCGGTACAAATTGGGCAGAATATTCCAAATTTGTGGGAGATATTTTCGGTGCACCATTGGCAGCTGAAGGAGTGTTTGCATTTTTCTTAGAATCTACATTTCTTGGATTATATCTTTTTGGACGAAACCGTGTTTCTAAGGGTGTACATTGGTTTTCTGGTTTTATGGTTGCGGTTGGTGCAACAATTTCAGCATTTTGGATTATAGTTGCTGGTTCTTGGATGCAAACACCAGCTGGATTTATCTTGCGAAATGGTCGTGCAGAACTTACAAGTTTTGCAGAAGCAGTTTTTAATCCATCAACTATGATTAGATTTTTGCACACAGTTGATTCTGCCTTGATAATGGGAGCATTTTTTGTAGCAGGAATTTCTGCTTATCTCATTTCAAAAAATAAACAGGTTACACTTATGAAAAAATCATTAAAGATCGCTGTCATCATTGGATTTGTAACCTCTGTATTGGAATTGTATCCTTTAGGACACGAACACGCGGTACAAGTTGCAGAAACTCAACCTGCAAAATTTGCCACAATTGAGGGAATTACGGAAACTACCGATAATGCATCTTTGTTAATTATTGGACTACCAACCTACGACGAAAATGGGAAGCGTCAAATTACAGGAGGAATTGAAATTCCAGGTTTAATGAGTGCATTATTACCCAAAGGTTTTGTAGTACAAGGAATGAACGAATTCGCAGAAGAAGATTTACCACAATTTGGATTGACATTTTTCTCATTTCATATAATGGCTGGACTTGGAGTATTTTTTATTATATTAATGGCATTAGCAGTGTATTTACTAAGAGGTGGTAAGTTATATACAACAAATTGGTTACTTAGGGTTTTAGTTTGGTCAATTCCACTTCCGATGGTTGCTATTCAATTAGGTTGGATATCAGCAGAAGTTGGACGACAACCTTGGATAGTTTACAATGTGATGCGCACAAAAGATGCTGTTTCAACAATTGTATCTAGCGGTGAAATTATTTTTTCAATTATAATGTTCGGATTGATATATTTACTTCTTGGTGGAGCATATTTGTATCTTCTGTTTAGGGAAATCAAAAAGGGCCCGACTATTAAGGAGGTTTCATAATGAGTTTAGAAACTTTACAAATTATATGGTTTATATTGTTTGGATTACTTGCAGCAGGTTATGCTGTTTTAGACGGATTTGATCTTGGTGTTGGTATTTTGTATTTGTTCACAAAATCTGAAGATGAGAGAAAAATTTACATCAACTCAATTGGACCGGTTTGGGATGGAAATGAAGTTTGGTTACTAACAGGCGGTGGTGCTTTATTTGCAGCGTTCCCAATTGTTTATGCAACGGTATTTAGCGGATTCTATATTGCATTTATGTTACTTCTGTTGGGGTTAATTTTACGAGCAGTTGCCATAGAATTTAGAGGTCACGTAGAATCTAATAAATGGCGTTCTGTTTGGGATTTTGCATTTGGATTTGGAAGCCTTCTTCCTGCAATTTTATTTGGTGTTGCTGTAGGAAACATTATGCGAGGAATTCCATTGGAAGATGAAATTTTTATAGGTTCATTTTTTGATTTGTTAAATCCATATGCAATTTTGATTGGATTATTAACATTAGTAATGTTTTTAACACACGGTGCAATTTATCTTGTCCTTAAAACAGATGGTGAATTACAAACTAGAGTGAAAGGTATTGCATCTAAATCGTGGATGGTATTTGTTTGCTTGTTCGTCATTGCAACAATCTACACATTTTTTGAAGCTGGATATTTGTTTGATGGAATGATAGAAAATCCAATTTTCTGGTCTTTTTTGATTTTACTTTTTGCTTCTATAATTTTCATTCCTATCACTCTTTCTGATAAACAGGAATGGAAAGTGTTTTTAGCTTCTTCAATAACCATTATTGGATTGATTGGAATTACAGCTGTTGGTATGTTCCCAAAATTAGTACCAAACATTAGGAATTTGAGTCAAAGCTTAACGATTTACAATGCATCATCAACACAACCAACGCTTTTGGTAATGTTCATCATTTCGCTAATTGGAATGCCACTTGTAATTGGTTATACTATTTTTATCTACAAAATATTTTGGGGTAAAACTAAAGTTGATGAGTCTTATTAGTGAAGAAAAGATTTTATACTAAAATAAAATCCCCAAACCTTATGGAATGGGGATTTTTTCTTTTATGTAAGTTAGTTAAATCTACTCAAGAACATGGATGTTCTTTTTCTTACAGATATCTTTTAATATCTGTGGCCATACTGTAACACTTACTTCACCAATATGAGCTTTTTTAAGCAACAATTGATAAACTCGTGATTGCCCGATACCACCACCAATGCTTAGTGGAATTTCATCATTCATTATTGCCTTGTGATATGGCATTTCCAAGAAATCCAATTGATTGGTAATTTCCAATTGTTGTTTGAGTGTTTCTTTGTTTACTCTAACACCCATTGAAGTCAATTCGTGTCGTCTTTCAGTTAATGAATTCCAAACCAAAATATCACCATTCAAGCCGTGCATTGGTTTTCCATCTGCAGAAACTGTTTCACTTACCCAATCATCATAATCAGGAGCACGCATTTCGTGAGGATAACCATCTCGCAAAGTCCAACCGATTCCATATATGAATACTGCAGGATAGTCTTGCAAAATACGAGTTTCACGAGCTTTTCGTGGTAAATCTGGGAACATATCCAAAATTTCTTCTGCATGTAAGAAAGTAAGTTCATCTGGTAGATTTGGATGTTCATCAGTTTTTAGTTGAGGATATAATTCTTGAACATGAGTTTCTGCCCCCTTTAGAACTTTCCAGATTTTCTTCACAACATCTGTTAGATAATCTAAAGTTCGTTCTTTTTCTGTGATAACTTGTTCCCAGTCCCATTGATCAACATAAGAACTATGGTCGTGATCAAGAAAATAGTCTTTTCGCACAGCGTGCATATCTGTGTAAAGCCCTTCTCCAATATCCAAACCAAACTGTTGCAATGCCCATCTTTTCCATTTGGTAGCAGCCTGAACAACTTGACCATCAATCTTTTTGTCTAATCCAAGCCCACATTGAAAATCAATTGGAGTTCGCGAACCATCTCTATCAAGATAATCGTTCATTCCGCTATCTTTATCAACAATTAGAGGTACTGTAACTCGAATTAAATTGAGCTCTTCACAAAGTCCTTTTTCAATATAATCTTTTACAGCTGTGATAGCAATTTGAGTTTCTTTAGGATTAAGAATTGAAGTATAGTTCTTTGGAAGAACTTGTTCCACTTCTTCGTAGGTACCAATTCCTGGCCCTGCCAAATCTCTAGCTACAATAGTACTTTTATCCATTTTTATCTCCTTTTACAAGTATTGTTTTAGTTTCAAAAGTAATAAAATATGTGTATAAATTATCCGATAAATTACCAATTTATATACCGAAAAATAAATTATTATTTACATCACAGTAAACAAAAAAAGAGCAGATTTAAATCTGCTCTTTTTTATATTTCGTCAGGTGTAATTGAAGAGAACAACCTGACGGTGCCTATCACTTTGCCTTAAAGAAAGAGACGGCAGAAAGCACAGAAACAAATACTGTATTTCAAGGATCAAACAACAAGGATATATTAAAGATACTATTTTCTTCTTCCGAATAGGTATATTTCTTATTGACTTGTAGGTGTTATTCCTACAGGGTTGAATTTTTCAAAAAATGTGTATAATAACACATATCTAGTTTGTTATGATAAATATGAAATCCTGTAACTTAGTGTTACATTAAAATTATTGGTAATTATGGTTACCTCGGAGTATTTTAAATCGAGAAATAAATTAATAAAATGATAAAGGAATAGTTTATGAAATCACGAATATATCTAATTATCAATATACTTATGGCATTTACGATTCTGATCGCTGAAAGTAATACAGAAAAATACTTTAAATTTTCGGTTCAATCGTATAAAGAACTTAATAGGTTAAGCAAAATTATTTCAATTGATCATCACCATGATGGTTTGAATATTTATGCTTATGCAAATGATATAGAATTTGCAGAATTTGCAAAACTTGGATATGATTATGAGATCTTACCAGCTCCAAGCACTGTAATTGAACCTAAGATGTCTACATCGAAAGATCAAATGCGAGATTGGGATTCTTATCCAACCTACTCAACTTATGTAAGTATGATGTACCAATTTGCAGATGATTATCCTGATTTATGTGTAGTAGAAAATATTGGATCATCCGTTGAAGGTAGGGAACTTTTGATTGCTAAAATATCAGATAATGTTAACACCAACGAAAACGAACCAGAATTTCTATATACTTCAACTATGCATGGAGATGAACTTGTAGGATATGTTCTAATGCTTCGTCTAATTGATTATCTTCTGTCAAATTATGGAACTGATTCTCAAGTAACAAATTTAGTTGAAAATGCAGAAATATGGATCAATCCCTTGTCAAATCCCGATGGCACTTATAATTCTGGGAATAATTCTGTTTGGGGAGCAACTAGATCTAATGCAAATGGAGTTGACCTAAATAGAAATTATCCAGACCCTCAAGATGGTCAACATCCTGATGGAAATAGTTGGCAACCTGAAACTTTAGCATTTATGGAGTTAGCTGATGAGCATAATTTCATTCTATCATCAAATTTGCATAGCGGAGCTGAAGTTGTGAATTATCCTTGGGATACTTGGTCTCAACGACACGCTGATGATGATTGGTGGCAGGATGTATCTCATACTTATGCCGATGAAGCTCAGAGTAACAGTCCTTCTGGATATATGAATAGTTTTGACGATGGGATTACAAACGGTTATGATTGGTACTCAATTGACGGAGGTAGACAAGATTATATGAATTATTTTCAAGGGTGCAGAGAAATGACACTAGAGTTGTCAAACGAAAAACTACTTCCTGAAAATGAACTTCTTGCACATTGGAATTACAATAAAGACTCATTTTTGTCTTACATAGAAGAAACTTTGTTTGGTATCAGAGGAATTGTTACAAACGAAAGTGGTACACCATTAAATGCAACAATCGAAATTACAGGTCACGACTTTGATAATTCTCATGTATTTACAGATCCGGAAGTTGGAAATTATCACAGAATGATTTCTTCAGGGAATTACGATTTACTAATTTCTTCGTTTGGATATATTTCTCAAACCGTAAATAATGTTTATGTGTCAAGCGGAAATATAACTGTTGTTGATGTTGTGTTGGATCAAGCACAAACTGTAAATGTAAGTGGAAATGTAATGGATGGAGATTCCGGTTTACCAATTCAAGGTGCAACAGTAGAGCTAGTTGACACTCCAATTTCACCTGTTACTACAAACAGCAATGGAGATTTTACACTCCTCAACATTATGGAAGATACTTATACAATCAGAGTTTCAAAAGCAAACTATGCAACAGTTTCACAAACAGTACAGATTACAGAAGAAAATAACGAATTTTATTTTACTTTGTTTGAATCCAATGCAGAAAGTTTTGAAGGTGGATTTAGTGCTGACTGGGATTTTAGCGGAAACTCAAATTGGACAATAACCAGCAGTGAATCTTACGATGGCTCTAATAGTGCAAAATCAGGCAATATCTCTGATAATCAAACATCATCTATGTCAATTTCAATGAATGTAACATCATCAGGTGAAATTTCATTTTTCAGAAAAGTTTCATCCGAAAGCAATTATGATTATCTGAAATTCTATATAGATGGCTCTGAAAGAGATAGCTGGAGTGGTGAAGTTTCATGGGCTGAGCAGTCTTACTCTGTTAGCACAGGAAATCATACATTTAAATGGACATTCGAGAAAGATGGCTCTGTAAGTGATGGTTCTGATTGTGGTTGGGTAGATTATATCATCTTTCCCCCAACAGAAATTCCACCTGTACCGGAGTTTGATCTTAATCCAACTAGTTTAGCATTTGGAGAAGTTGCACTCGGTGAAACATCTGTTCAACAGTTTACAATATCTAATACAGGTGATGCAACTTTAAACGGAAGTATTTCTACTCCAACTGGATATTCAGCTTCAGCTAACAATTATTCTATTACTGCTGGCAATTCTCAAGAATTCGATTTGACATTTGCACCACTTTATGAAGTAACCTATAATGGGAATGTGTCAATTACAAGTAATGATAGCAATCATTCTCTCAATTACCTAACTGTGAGTGGTTATGGTTTTGATCAACAAACTCCTCCAGTAGCAGAATTTGAAGCTGATGACACAAGTGGATGTATTCCATTTACAATATTTTTTGAAGATTTGTCAATACCAGGAAACAACGAAATTACAAATTGGTTTTGGGATTTTGGTGATGGAGGTTCTAGTACTCTTCGATATCCAATGCACACTTTTAATGAAGCTGGTAATTTTACAGTAAGTTTAACTGTAACTGATGGGAACGGATTATCAGATACTGAAACAAAAGTTGATTATATCTCAACAAATGATGATTTTCCTCCTAATTATCCAAATTGGGAAGTTGATTTTGCAAGTTACGAATTCAATATGGCACTTACATCGTACATATTTTTTGATGGAGAATTATCCTTAGATAATAATGACATTGTAGGAGCATTTGTTGGAGATGACTGCAGAGGAATCGCTTACCCAACTTATTTTCCAATAACTGAGTACTATCCTGTAAACATGATGATATATGGAGATATTTATGGAGAGACAGTAACATTCAAAGCTTACGATTATTCTGAAGACTTGATATTTAACAATGTAGAAGAAACCATAACTTTTATAAACGATGATGTAGTAGGGGACAATTTATCTCCTTATGATCTTCATGCAATATCAGGTTCAGAAATGAATTTAGATTTTATGTCGGGATGGAATTGGTTTTCTGTCAATCTAACCACAGATGATATGAGTTTGGATGCAGTATTGTTATCAATTCAAGGCAGTGCGGAATTTATCAAAGGGCAATCAGGATTTGCGAATTATTACAATGATTTTGGTTGGTATAGTGGTTCAGGTTTAACAGAAATTGATACTAAACAAATGTATATGATAGAAATGATTTCTGATGCTGTATTTACCATTAATGGTTCTGCAGTTAATTATCAAAATACTCCAATTGATTTAGTTACTGGTTGGAATTGGATTGGATATTTACCACAGACTCCGAATAGTTTAAGTGATGCTCTATCCAGTATCGAACCAAACGGAGTATTTATCAAAAACCAATCAGGATTTGCGAATTATTACAATGATTTTGGTTGGTATAGTGGTTCAGGGTTGGATTCTATGATTCCTGGAGATGGTTATATGTTGGAAATGATCTCTGAAGATCAATTGGTTTATAGTACTCCAAGTGGATTAGTTAAGCTAGAATCTGAGTTTAGAGAATTTCATTATGAAGTAAATCCTCATTTGTTTGAACACAATATGGCTTTAACTGCACATTGCGATTTTAAAAGTTCTGATTTTGAACTTATTGCATTAGTAAATAATGAAATTCGTGGAGTAGCGAAACCAACTCATTTCCCTCTAAATGACAGTTTCACAATCAATATAATGATTTATGGAGAAACAAATGAAATTGTTAATTTCAAATTATTCGATCATAAGGCAAATCAAGAAATTAGTTTATACAACAAGATTACATTTGAAGCAGATGCAATGATTGGGAATGATTTAACTCCAGTCCTCATGCGAACAGAAAAGGAAACTCCTGAATCGTATGTGTTATTGCAAAATTATCCAAATCCGTTCAATCCAACAACAGAGATTGGATTTGAGATACCAGAAGATTCACAAATATCACTTTCGGTTTACAGTTTGAATGGCCAAAAAATTATTGATTTAGCTGAAGGATTTAAACCTTCTGGATATTATTCAGTCCAATGGGATGGACAAAATTCGTGTGGTGAAAAAGTATCCAGTGGTGTGTATATTTATAAGCTATCTTCAGACAATTTCAGTACAATAAAAAAGATGTTACTAATGAAGTAGTTTGCCTAAAAAGAAAATTGGATATTGATTTTTAATAGTAAAATTTTCGTATTTTGGTCTTAAAATAAAAAAGAGGAGAAGTAAGATGAGTATAGTTAAAAGTATATTGTTAGTTATTTATCTTGGAATCATTATTGCATTCAGTTTTTCTGAAGAGCGAATGGTTATCCGATTTCATCAACCAGACAAATCTATTATTGAGGAATTTAATCACAAGAAATATGATGTTGCGAGCTACAAGCCTGACGAGTATTGGGATATTGTAGTATCACAAAATGAATATGATAGAATAATTGGATTGGGTTATGTAGTTGATATTGTTCAAACTGAGGATCAGTTAAAAACTAATCTAAAGATGAGAACTGGCAGAGACTTAGTAGGATATCGTAATTATGAAGATGTGGTGAATGAACTTCAGCAAATTGAAGCAGAATATCCGGGTTTATGTCAATTATACGATGTTGGTGAAAGTTGGGGAAAAGAATATTCAGACAATGGAAATTCTTTTTATGACAACTATCATCACGAAATTTGGGCTTTGAAAGTATCTGACAATGTTGAGATTGAAGAAGATGAACCATCTGTTTACTATATGGGTGAGCATCACGCTCGCGAACCAATTAGTCTAGAAGTTGTAATGTCAAATTTATACTACATTCTTGATAATTATGGTATTGATCAGATGATAACTGATAATGTAAATAATTCACAAATTTGGTTTATTCCATTAGTAAATCCAAATGGTCATAAAATCGTTACAGAACAAATTGATACTTGGTGGCGGAAAAATATCCGCGATAATAATTTAGATGGCGATTTTGATACAGATAATTATTCAGGTTATGGAACTGACGGAGTTGACCCAAACAGAAATTATGGTTGGGAGTGGGGTTCTATAGGGACTTCGGATGATTTTTCATCTCCTGTTTATCACGGACCTGAAGCTTGGTCAGAACCAGAAATATTTGCGATGAAAGGATTAATAGAATCACATCATTTTGTAACAGGAATTACTTATCATAGTTACAGTGAGTTGGTGCTTTTCCCGTTCGGCTATCAATACGGAGCAGTTGCTCCAGATGCTGGTGCTCTTGAAGAACTTGCTACTGATATGGCCGTTACAATTCCTGCTAAATTTGGCGGACACTATACTCCTCAACAAAGTTTAGAATTGTATCCTTGTATGGGAACAACCGACGATTTTTCTTATGGAGAACACGGCATATTTTCATTTACTATTGAATTAGGAACTGAATTTATTCCACCAGCAAATGAGATAGATGGTATTTGTGAAGATAACATAGAAGCTGCGATGATTTTATTAGATAGAGTTAATCATTCAACTGTAACTGGACATGTAACCGATGCAAACACTGGAAATCCAATTGTTGCAGAAATTTATGTTGATGGAATTGACAATACTGGAAGTTTTAGAAATCCTTATATCAGCGATGAGAATTTTGGAAGGTATTATCGTTTACTTCAGAATGGTTCTTATGATATTACATTTTCTGCTTATGGGTACATCCCTCAGACTGTAGAGAATGTTACAATTCAAGATGATTCACAAACAATTTTAGATATTGAGTTAGAATTAGCTCAAAGTGTGCAAGTATCGGGTACAGTAACTGATGGTGAAACAGGTTTACCAATTAGTGGTGTGAATGTAGAGTTGGTTGATACTCAAAACGATCCTGTTTTTACAGATGCAAATGGGCAATATCAATTCAACAATATTCTAGAAGATATTTATACATTCCGAGTTTATTATCAAGGTTATGCAACAATTACTGAAAGTTACCTAGTTACTTCAGAAAATACGACATTCGATTTTGAGTTATTTGTTTCTACTGCAGAGAGTTTTGAAACGGGCGAATTTGGCACTCAATGGGAATTTAGCGGAAATCAAAATTGGATTGTTGATGATACTCAAGCTTATGATGGAATATATTCTGCAAGGTCAGGTGTAATATCAGATTATCAAACTTCTACAACTTCAATTGACTTGGAATTAGCTGCTGGTGGAGAAGTATCTTTCTTTGTAAAAGTTTCGTCTGAAAGTAGTTATGATTTCCTCATTTTCTATATTGATGATGTTATGCAAGAACAATGGGCTGGAGAAGTTGATTGGACCCAAGTGTCTTATCCAGTAAACGCTGGTGGAAGAAACTTCAAATGGTCGTATGTGAAAGATGGATTTGTTTCAGATGGGTCTGATTGTGGGTGGTTTGATTACTTAGAATTTCCAACAGTCGCGAATCCATCTATTGAGTTAGATGTGCTTTCATTACAGTTAACATCAGACTTAGAAAATTCTGTTCAGAGTTCTTTTACAATAGGAAATTCAGGTACTGGAAATTTGAATTTTTACACGATTACTTCTGTAGAATCTAGAACCGAATTTGAATATTCAATACCGAACAGCCCTTCTTCAAGCAGTTGGAATTCAAATACTTACCAAGAAGCTGGGTGGACAGATTTCACAGTACCCGATGCTGGAACGATATCAAGTTGGGAAATTAGTTATGATTGGAGTACGGATTCTTGGCCCCAAGAAGGTTCATTTTGGGTTGAATCTCCATTAGGTACAGTTGTTCAAATTGCTGAGAGTGATATAAACGGATCTTTCAATGTTACAAAGACCGAATTTAATGAAGAAGAATTGATTGGAAATTGGAAAATTTGGATACAAGATACTTATGGTGATGGTGGACATAGAGCAACAAATATTACAATGTCAGTTACAACTTCTGAAATAGGATGGTTGTCTATTGATCCAACCTCTGGTTCTATACAATCAGGGGATGAAGAAGTAATTACTGTTACTTGTGATCCAACAATTGGTGATTTATCATTAGGAACCTACCACGGAAATATCAGAATTGTATCAAACGATTTTGTTAATTCAGAAATTGATATTCCAGTAGAATTTATCGTTGAGGAAAGCGAAGTAGAAATGGTTTATTATAAAGTAGGAATTCACGGGTATCCATCAACCCCTGAATACGAGTTTATAGTAGCAACGAATGATGCATCAACAATACAGGACTGTCAATCACAACTTTCGTTACCGGAAGAGCAGCGAATTTTGCATGTAAATGGTACTTTAGATTATGGAAACGGTGGTTTTAATTCTCCTTGGAGTTGGCACATTATTCCAAATGAATGGCAACTTGCAGAAATGTCAATAGAACTCTGCGATGGACTTCCTCAATATGTTGAAGAAAATCTTGATTATTGGATAAATGATGTCGGGTATTTCTGTTCGTGGAGTGGATTTATTAAAGAAGAGGTAGATATCGATCAAGCCACAATACAATTACCATTTTTTGCTGGTTGGAATTGGTTTTCGATAAATGTTGAAAATACAGATATGAATTTGAATTCTGTTTTGGAATCAATTGGTGATGCTGGAGTGTTAATAAAAAATCAGTCTGGATTTGCATCATACTATGAAGATTTTGGTTGGTATGGTTTAAATGATTTTGATGTAAAAAGTATGTATATGTTAAATCTTTCTGTGGATGCTGAATTATCCTATACCGGCTACCAGGTACTTTTTTGGGAAACTCCAATCGAGTTATCTGAAGGATGGAACTGGATATCGTATTTACCTCAAAGCGGTGAAACTCTGAGCAATGCATTATTAGGAATTGAACCAAACGCATCATTTATAAAAAACCAAAGTTCTTTTGCAAACTATTATGAAGATTTTGGTTGGTATAGTGGAAGCGGTTTAGAAAATATGCTTCCTGGTGAAGGATATATGTTGTTAATGGATGTTGCAGATCAATTATATTATCTAGAACCTGAATGTTTATGTAAAGTAGCAAAATCAACACGATTTATTGAAAATCAAAATTTAGGTTTGTCAGTAAATCCGTATGAATTTGAGAATAATATGGCGATAACTGCTGAATATGATAAGATTAATGAGGGCGATATTTTAGCATCATTTGTAGGCAACGGATGTAGAGGTTTTACAGAAGCTACATATTTCCCATTGACAGAGAGGTTTACATTCAACTTAATGACTTATGGTGAAACTGGAGAAGAATTCAGTTTTAAGGTTTATCGATCAAATTCAAATATCGAGATGGATGTAATTGAAACACTTCCATTTGAGATTAATGGAATTGTGGGTAACGATATTGAACCGATTTTACTTAAAACTCAAGTGTTACCAAGCGAATACAGTTTATCACAAAACTATCCAAATCCTTTTAATCCTAGTACAACAATAGGATATTCACTACCTGCACCAAGTTCCGTGATACTCTCAATTTATAATATCAATGGACAGTTGGTTGAGCAGTTAGTAGATAGTAGAATTGAATTAGCAGGTTATCATTCAGTTGTTTGGAATGCCGATAATTTCGCATCTGGAATTTATATTGTAAAACTCTCAGCAGGCGGGCTTACAAAAACACAAAAATTAGTTCTACTTAAATAAAAGAGTAAAAGCAGAAAGCATGAAAGTGAAAAGTAGTAGTAAACTTTTTTACTTTTTACTTTATTAACTTTCAACTAATAAAAGGAGTTACTTATGATAAAGTACTTAGGTGCGTTTTCAGTTGCATTTTCAATTCTGTTTGCTGGTAATTTATCCAATCGAGGTGAGTGGGAAGTGGTTTACGAATTTCCACAATGGCTAACTTTGTTAGATGTTACTTGTTCAAGTCCGTATGATGTTTGGGTAGTTGGTGCCAATGAACAAACCGACACTTATCAGATTTATTATTCATCCGATGCAGGAGAAAGCTGGACAATGCAATATTCTGCTATGGATTTATCCGTATTTTTACTGGATATCGATATGGCGAATAATTCAAAAGGTTATATTTCCGGAACCTACATAGTGTATTATCCAGAGTCTGCTGGATGTGGAGCATCAACTATGAACGGAGGTACTAATTGGAATCCAATTCCATCACCCGATGGTTTTATTTCAAGTTTCCGTTCTGTGAATACAATTAGTGAGCAAGAAGCTCATCTCGTTGGTGGCTGGGGTTGGGATGATATAAAAGGTCTGTATTCCACTTATGATGGTGGAACAAATTGGGTTACACATACTGTTCCTGCAAGTCACGGACTTCAATACGCAGATTTTTATGGATCACAGAAGATTTGGGTTACTGGAGGAGCTTGGCCCGAAGAAGAACGAACAGGAAACGATTATGTATCACATCCTCCGTATTTTACTGATTTTGAAAATATGGATAATAATCGTAATTCAAATGGACGAGGTTATGAAGCATCAATTTGGTATTCAAATAACGGTGGAAATAGCTGGGCTCAACAACATTCTACAATTGGGATTGGGTATATGAGTGGAATTGATATGGTTGATGACAATTTTGGGATTGCAGTCGGATCTGGTGATTTTACTTCGCAAATTTATAAAACAACAGATGGTGGAAATAATTGGGAGCAAATTCATTTTGCATCTGAAAATACTCATAATCTCGTTGAAATTGAAATGGTTAACGAAAATATCGGTTGGGCTGTTGGATATAATTCAAATGGACCAGATGGGCAACCTGGTACTTCAATTGTAGGAACAACAGATGGTGGAGAGTCTTGGTTGCTTGAACCAATCAATGAACCTGCTGGTTTACTTGGATTATCAATGGTTGATGAACATCGAGGTTTTGCGTGTGGGGGAAATAATATGAAAATTTCCAGAATTATTCGATTTGACGATGGTTATTATAATGGTAACAATAATCCGGAATTAATCACCATTCCATTTAATCAAGGTTGGACTTGGTTCTCACTAAATCTGGAAAATGATGATATGAGTTTGAATACTGTTCTAGAATCTATTGGAAGCAATGGAACGATGATAAAAAACCAAGATAATTTTGCTCAATATTATGATGATTATGGCTGGTACGGTTTTGAAACTATTGATGTAACCGATATGTTTATGATTAGTGTATCTTCTAGTTGTGAATTTAATTATGAGGGATATCCTGTAGATTGTTCAACCGCAACAATTGAACTGTTGCTAGGTTGGAATTGGGTTGCATTTTTACCACAGAATTCTACTGATATCAATGTTGCTCTGGATTCTATCCAATCAAACGGGAATTTGATTAAAAACCAAAGTGGTTTTGCACAATACTATGATGATTATGGATGGTACGGAATGGAAAGTATGAATCCCGGTGAAGGGTATATGTTGATGATGAATGCCAACGATGAATTAATCTATCCATAGAAAACGCAGAAAAGGAGAAGTTAAAATGAAAAGTCACATATTATTATTTGTATTATTTATTAGTAGTCTTTTTGCCACTCACGATCCAAACCTAACAGTTACCATTTTTGTTCACGGATTTGATCCGGATGGAGCTGAAATGGAAGGAGTATTTGGTGATGACTTATGGGATGAATCGATGAATTTATTTGCGGATTTCGTTGGTTTACCCAATATTATTGAACCCGGTTCTGAATTTATACCAAATGTGGTTACTTCAACAACATACTACGGAGATACTCCACCGGATTATTATTCGCAATCTGACATTAATGATGTTAACCAAATTACAGCAATTTGGGGAGGTGGAGTTCCTCGTTATGCGATGATTGTGGCGAAATATGCTAAATTTGTTATTGAACGCTCAGGTGCAGAGCAGGTGAACTTTTTCAGTGGGAGTTTTGGAAGCTATGTTACACGATGGTTGATTGAGAAAGATATTGAAAACCTAGCAAGTGATGGTAAAATTGCAAGATGGCAATCTGCAGAAGGTGTTGTGTGCGGAAATTGGGCGGCAAGCAATGAAGACCTAACATCTCTCTGGGACGATTTTGGAACACCTCCAATTGATGTGGACCATATGCATTATGATTGGTGCAACACAAATATGCACAATCCGAGAATCGAAGCAGATAATCCATTATTTGGTAATATTCTCATTGGATTTCTGGGCACAACAGAAGACAGTCCTAATGATCATATGCTGACTGATGCGATGTTGTTAGCAGGTGAACCTCAAGCAAATGATGGAGTTGTAGCTTTGGCTGATTCGTATTTTCATACGGTTACTTCCCAATCGCAATACTTGAATCAACTTCCAACAATAAGTCAATTTCATCGAAACCATTATGATTTGGCAGAATCCGAAGCGGTGATGACTCAAGTTGCCAATTTTCTTACTGGTAGAAAAAGAGTTTCAGTTACGATTACTAGAGTTCAAGTTAATGATATAAATGAACCAAACGATCCGTGGTGGGATTTTGCACCAGCGGAAATTGTATTTCAAACTCGTGCAAATTCTCCGTTGTTAATCAGCGATGGAATTGACGAACCATTATCTCTTATTCATCGAGAAGGTATAAATGCTCCGGTGAGATACTTTGATGAAGATGGAGAAACACAGTATTTTGAACAAATAATTTACGACGATTTTCTCGATGTAGATGAAACAACAATTGAAATCGAATTGTGGGCTGATGAAATTGATTGGGACGAATATTACGATATCATCGAAGAGATTGGGTATAATGATCCAATTGATGAAATGGATGGTGGTAACATTTCTGTTTCCGTAACTGGAAATGGAACTTACTATTTTGAAACCAACGATTGGAATTGCGATATCACAGTAGAAGTTGTTGAGTATCCATTTAATTTATTAGAAGAAGATGGTGAACAAACAACACTTCAAATCCCATTTAGTGATGGCTGGAATTGGTTTTCGATTAATATTGAAAATGAGGATATGAGTCTGAATTCAGTTTTAAGTTCGATTGGTGATAATGCATCAATGATCAAAAACCAAACAGGATTTGCACAATACTATGATGGCTATGGCTGGTACGGACTAGATGAAATTGATGTAACGAGTATGTACATGATTTCACTTTCTCAAAGCACAAATTTTGAATTGAGCGGTGAACCGATTAACTATGCAATTTCATTGGAAGACGGTTGGAATTGGATTGCATATTTTCCTCAGACTTCAATAGATGTTAGTAGTGCGTTGGATTGCATTCAACCGAATGGAGAATTTTTGAAGAACCAAGATTCTTTTGCGCAATATTACGATGGATTCGGTTGGTATAGCGGAAATGGGTTAGATACTATGAATCCCGGTGATGGTTACATGCTACAGATGAACTCAGAAGACCAACTCATTTACTAAAATTCAAAAATTACTTTTACTTAAATAAGTGAGTAAAAAATAGTAAGTTATATAGTGGATAACATTCAACACTTTTCACGTTCAACTTTACGAACTTTAAACTGAAGTTATAACAGGAGTTAGAAATGAGTATCACTACAAGATCAATAGTTTTTGTCCTATTTTTAATATCAAGTTTATTCCCTCAAACTGAGGTCAGTGGGACCCAATCGGGCAATTGGACAACAGAAAATTCACCGTATTTAGTTGTAGGCGAAATTGTCGTTCCAAGTGGATCATTCTTAGAAATTGATGCAGGAGTTACCGTTAATTTTCAAGGGCATTACCAATTTATCATCAATGGAGATTTACAAGCAATCGGCACAGAAACGGATAGCATATTTTTCACAACAAATAATCCGTCAACCGGTTGGGGTGGAATTCGAGTAGATTCTGATGATATCATCAATCTGTCATATTGCAGGATTGAATTTGGTAAAACTGCCGGAGAATACCCAGATATTCACGGTGGTGGAATAGCGCTATTAACATCCAATGCAATTGTATCAAATTGTGTGTTTGCAGATAACTACGCAACTGGGCAATCTAACGGAATGGGTGGAGCAATTTACGCAATCAACACAGGCACAATGGACCAAACTATAACTAGAATTACCGATTGCACATTCATCCGAAATCACGCTTATGGTGAAGGTGGTGCGATTAAATTTACCTCCGATGGGCATACAGAAATCACCAATTGTAAGTTTATTGAAAACAACTGCAACTACGGCGGAGGTGCAATAAATTGTTACTCGGTGATGGGTACGAAAATTACAAAATGTCTTTTTGTTGACAACTACACAATGTATTCTGCCGGTGGTGCACTCAACACATTGGGTATGGGAAATTATTTATATTTTGTGAACAACACATTTACGGGAAATTCCGCGGTAACCGGCGATGGTGGTGCAGTTAATTTAGTGTATGCAGAAGCGTATTTTGTGAACAATATTGTTTATGATAATCCAGGAATGTACAGCGATGATGTGTTTGCCGATTGGGGAAGTACTCTTGAAGTTTATTACAGCAATATGAATTTACCCGATGGAGCAACTGGATATGGAAATATTGAATCAAATCCTCAATTTTCAGATGATTACACTTTGCAAGAAACTTCTCCGTGCATTGATGCAGGTATTGCATATTTTGAAGCCGGAGGAGAAATTTTAGTTAATTTAAGTGAAAGTGAATATGCAGGTGATTCACCTGATATGGGAGCGTTTGAATGGCAAGAAAACTTGAGTAACAATTATGAATTAGAAATTACAAATTACGAATTGTTAAATGCTTATCCAAATCCGTTTAATCCGAGAACAACTATAAATTTTACAATACCAACGGTAGAGCCGCATCGCAATTCGTCTCTACAAATCTATAATTTACAGGGACAACTAGTCGAACAGTTAGTAAGCAGTGGCAGTAGTAGTTGGCAGGAAGCAGGTTATCATCAAGTTATTTGGAATGCAGAAAATTATCCAAGTGGAGTGTATATTGCTAAACTCCAAACAGAGAACTTTGAGCAAACACAAAAGTTGTTACTATTGAAGTAAACTATATGTACAAGGAAAAAATTTAATGAAGACAATTACTTTAATTTTACTTTTATTATGGGGATGGATATTTCCGCAGGATTTGATTTCACTTACTCCTAAACAGCAATCTCTATCATCACAAATTGATTGCAGGGATTCGTTTTATTGCCAAAATCCAGATTATTCTGCAGTTTATAATATGTCATCAGGTTTTGGTTCAGAAATTGCGGATGATATTCCAAATGAACTTGTTGGTTATACCATTGACGAAATCACTTTATGGGTAGGTGAGTATTATGGTGATTGGCAAGACCCGGACGGCGTTACGGTGAATTTCTATTATGAAGAATGTCCACCAGAACTTGAACCTGCATTATCTTACTTTATCCCTTGGACCCAATGGGAAATTACAGAAGTTTATGATGGATATGCTTTGGTTTATGAATCGACAGCGACTTTACCTGAACCAGTAGAGGTTGTTAATGGGATGTCAATTGGTGCATTTGTAAACATCAGTTGGGGAAGTGCTGAACCATTTGCTGGAATTTGCGCTACTGCAATGTGGGAATCTTACGGATGTAATCCAGCTTACTTGGATGGTACTAATTGGGGTTATACTCGATGGACATCCATTGACAATTATACTGACATCCCACAGGACTTGGCTTTTTGTCTAACTGGAAGCTTTGAGGATAATATCATCAATGTTCCTGAAGATTATGCAACAATCCAAGAAGCACTTAACAATGCAATAAATGGTGATACTGTTTTAGTCTCCATTGGAACTTATACAGAAAATATTACTTGGCCTGCAACTAATGGTATTAAGTTGATAGGTGCAAATAGAGATAGAACATTTATAGATGGAGATGGATTAGCTGGAGTTATACTTTTTGAAGAGGCTCTTAATGGAATAATAGACTCATCAACTTTGATTTCAAATTTTACGATACAAAATGGTGCAAATACATCGGGCTCGGGGATTTGTTGTTATTCCGCTAATCCGAATTTACAGAATCTAACCATTACGAATAATTCAGCTTATAATGGTGGAGGAATTGCTTGTTATCAATCAAGTCCAAATTTACAGAATGTGATAATAGATGGAAATTCGGCATCTTCCGGTGGCGGATTATTTTGCTATGTTCAGGCGAGTCCAACTTTGACAAATGTTACTATTAGCAATAATATTGCAACTTATGGAAGTGGTGGTATTGCTTGTGTGTGGGATTCAAGTCCAACTTTGAATAATGTGACTATTAGTGGTAATTCTGCTGAATGGGGTGGTGGAATTTGTTGTTTAAATAACGCAAATCTGAACCTAACCAATTGCATTTTGTGGGATAATTCGCCGGAGAATATTTATTCTTATGAGAACAATAATCCGAATTCAGTTACAATTGAATATTCTGATATTCAAGATGGAGAAGATGGGATTGTGACAAGTGGGAACTGCACCGTTTATTGGGAAGATGGTAATATTACCTCAGATCCACTATTTACTGAACCTTCTACTGGTGATTACACTTTGCATGAAGATTCTCCGTGCATTGATGCAGGAATTGATATTGGAAATCCATTTTTCGGTACTGCACCCGATATGGGAGCGTTTGAGTATGAAGAAACAGTTAGTAACAATTATGAATTAGAAATTACAAATTACGAATTGTTAAATGCGTATCCAAATCCTTTTAATCCTAGTACAACAATAGGATATTCGCTACCTGCACCAAGTTCCGTGATACTCTCAATTTATAATATCAATGGACAGTTGGTTGAGCAGTTAGTAGATAGTAGAATTGAATTAGCAGGTTATCATTCAGTTGTTTGGAATGCCGATAATTTCGCATCTGGAATTTATATTGTAAAACTCTCAGCAGGCGGGCTTACAAAAACACAAAAATTAGTTCTACTTAAATAAACGAGACTTGGGATTAGCACCCCTTTACATTTATAAAATTTCAACCATTGTAATATTGTTCATTTTGTTTACAGTCCTATATTTCCTAAATTGTCGGTTCGATAAAGCGAACAAATTATAAAATATGAAATTGATAAAACGAATAATTGTAGTAATTGTGTTGGGGATTATTGTTTTTGGACAAAACTTAGAAAACTTGTCAAATTCTGTATCCAATCAAATCTCAGGTATTGTTTTAGATTTAAAAACAGGTGAGCCACTCATAGGCGTTAATGTGTTAATAAAAGACACATTCATTGGCACAGCAACCGATAATTTTGGAAAGTTCACTGTTTCAAATTTAAAGCAAGGAAAATACGATTTAGTTATCAGTATGATTGGTTATCGTAAAAAAAATATCCGAGATATTGTAGTAAATGGAATTAGCGAATTACTCGAAGTAAAACTAAAACAAGATGTGTTATCATCTCCTCAAATAATAGTAACTGCATCGCGAAAAGAACAAGATATTATGGAATCCCCATTAGCAGTTGTAGCCATTGGAATTCGGGATATTCGTGAAAAAGGAGCAATCAATTTAAAAGAAGTTCTACCTTATGAAGCTGGAGTAAACACAGTTAACGGGCAACTTAACATTCGAGGAGCTTCCGGTTATACAATGGGTGCGGGGGAGAGATCTCTTATGCTGATGGATGGAGTTCCGTTACTTGGAAGTGCATCCGGAAATATCAGTTGGTCAATCGTTCCAACTTCAGAAATTGAAAGAGTAGAGATAGTAAAATCCGGCGGATCTGCATTATACGGTTCAAGTGCTTTGGGCGGTGTACTCAATATCATCACAAGAAATGCTCCTTTGCAACCCGAGACAAAAGTTAGATTCAAAATTGGACAGTATAGCCATCCAAAATTCGAGCAGTGGCAGTGGCGGGAAACTCCTGGAATGTTTTACACAACCGAATTAACACACGCTACACCCTTTGGTCCACACAGCATTTGGGTTCGTTTACAAAAATCTGAAACTGATGGTTTTACTCAACTTGGTTGGGAAAAATCTTACAATATTACCGGTAAATTAAAACTCAACTACAGCAACAAGTATAGTGCATCAGTATATGCAAATTATTTTTCTGATAAAACAGGAATTGAAACTCAGTGGAAAAGTCCGGCTGACCCATTTAAATCCCCTATCGGATATGAAAACGACTATAGCGTTGGAAATAAATTAAATTTAAATGGGTTCTTTAATTATATCTATTCTCAAAATGTAGTAATGAAAGTACGCGGTGCATTGTATGATGTTTATTGGAGGAATTATACCGAAACCAATACTGATTACTCTCGGGAACGGAAATACTACGGTGAGATGCAATTTACTACGACACTTTTCAGATTTATGAATACAACCTACGGTTTAGCATTGCAAACAGCATCAATTGATTCTAAAATATTTGGAGAACATCAAAGCAATTCAGCATCTATTTATTTATTATCCCAGATGAAAATTCCGGGTGGATTTACAATATCTACAGGCGGAAGACGGGAACATTATTTCGTGGATGATAAAATTCTTGATCAATCTTTAGCTCCACAATTTGCTGTTAATTGGAGATACAAAGAATGGTTGGCTTTGCGATCTTCCGTGAGTTGGGGATTTAGAGTACCAACAATTGCTGAATTATTTACTGAATCTAAGTTGGGTGTATTTGAAGTAAAACCAAATCCGAATTTAATAGCAGAGAATAGTTTTTCGTATGAAGTTGGAACAACAATGAAACTCATTTCTGAAAAGGGATTTGGATTAACACTTGATGCCAATGTATTTCAGTATAATTACGATAATTTAATAGAGCCAACTCCAGATTCTACAGGTATAATTCATTTTGAAAATATAAGAGATGCCAGGATTTCAGGAGGAGAGATTGGTTTAAAAGCAGGTTTGCTTGATAATAAATTACTTGTGCAGTCAGCTTACACTTATCTTGATCCTGTAGAGATTAATTCTTCTGGAGGCACCATAGACACATTGGCATACAGATTTCGGCACACATTAGTAAATTCGATTTCAGTGTATTGGGAAGTTTTAACTGCATCAATAGAATATCGTTATTCAAGTCGTATGGATAAAACGGGAATTAAAGATGAAATTGAAGAAACTGGGCAGGATAAACGAGTGCCCATTCATTTATGGAATGCTAGTGTTGGATATCGTTTAAAAGACTGGGAGTATTTGTTGAGAATCGAAAATTTGTTCCAATACTACTATACTGAACTCGAGATGAATATGGGTGCTGAACGGAATTTTTCTATAACAATAACGAAGATATTTTAGAATATGAAGAAACGAATTTTATTTATCAGTATAACTATTGCAACATTATTGGTTTTTTTAAATAATTGTGAAACTCCCGAGGGGTTGGAAGATGTTTCTGGAGTCGAAGGCACAATCACATTTAATGGGAATTGGCCAAATGGAATTACCGCTACTGCACCTGTAGTTTTTGATGAATCATTCGGGACATTAATTGCACTTGGTGATCCAGTACTAAAAGATACGACTGATTTTAGTGAGCACTCATATTTTATACAATTGTTTCCCGGTGATTATTGCCTTATCACATTAGGACTTTCAGGAATAGACCCTGCATATTTTGCAGCAAATTTAGAAACCTATATGGAAGATGCAAATAATGGTGGCATTTTGCCATTGGAATTTTTGGAAAATCCGTTAGATACACTTGATTCTAATTGGGAAACATTCACAGTTGAAGACAAAGAAATCACACCATTTGAAAAGGAAGTATATTTTTCAGGGATTCAAGGCAATTTAATATTTGAAGGTGAATGGCCGGATAGTATTACAGCTGCTACAAGTGTAATTGTTGATGATTGTGGAGCTACAGAGTTAGATAATAATCTTTCCGAACATATTGTTGGTTACAATAATCTATCATTGAACGGTAGCGATACATGTTATTATTTCATCCAACTGAACGAGGGAACTTATTATCAAATATCAGTAGGTCTTATTAATATTGAACCAGAATTATTTATTGCGAATTTAGATTCTTTCTTAACAGCCGAAAATCCACCAATAACAGATTTAGAAATGCAATATTATATGGTTACTTTATGTAATCACCCTATAGTAGTAGAGGATTCAGTAGTTTGGAAAGATAAAATTGTAGATTTAGATTAAAATTGAAAGGAAGTTGAAATGAAGAATATTTCATTTATTGTATTACTTTTGCTTAGTGCTTTATTTGGCTGGCACGAAGGTTTTGATAATGATGGGGTGTTAGAATCAGGGCTATTGCAAGGAGATGAATTTGCTTGGGGTTGGTGGTGGTGGGGTTCTGAACCATATACTGAAAATGGGTCTTTAATTTTACAAGGTGATCATGTTGGAACAAGCGATCCCACTGAATTAAATTCTTGTTGGATTGAAGTTGGACCTCATACTGGCGAGGATGGAATTCTTACTCCCTCGGATTTTGATGTATATATCCGTTTAAAAATAAATTCAAATGATTCCCCTCATGAAAATAATCAGTTTTATATTGGTCTTATTGGAAATGAAGAATTTTTATCAACAGAAAAAGCGTATATAGCTGGTGTTGGTCCAGCATATAATAACCGATTAGGAGTATTTTCACTTGAAGAATTTGCTGAAGATACTTTAGCTGGTTGTGAAGAATATTGTGGTTGGACATTTGCAGAAGAGGAAAACCAATCGGTTATATTTGATGAATATTTCTGGCTGAGAGCCAAAGTAGAAAACGCAACCAATTTTTCACTTTGGGCTTATCTAGACGGGGAGCCTTGCCCCCAAGAGCCAGATATGGAATATACTCAAAATGTAGTAACAAGTAACTTTTATGAAGGATTAATTTTAATTGCTAGGCAACCTGCAGATACTTCAGGTGGATTCAACGACCAAACTATTGAAATTTCTGATGTTTATTATAATGAGGTACCACTTGGTAATAATTACGAATTAGAAATTACGAATTACGAACTAATGGAGTGTTTCCCAAATCCATTTAATCCGAGTACTACTATTGGTTTTACAATACCAATAGTAGAAACTTTGCATGCAACATCTCTACAAGTTTACAATGTAAACGGGCAATTGATTGAAACATTGGTGAATGAACAACTTGATGCAGGTTATCATCAAGTGGTTTGGGATGCAGTAGAATTTCCAAGTGGAATTTATTTTGCAAAATTCATTGCAGGAGATTTTACACAGACACAAAAATTGTTGCTGTTGAAATAGTTGTTTCAAATTGTTACAATTTAATACAAGTAATTGTAGAGAAAAGATGTTATCCTTGAGGATGAATTTTAATAAACTAAAGAACAAAACCTAGAAAGAGGAGAGTATTATGAGAAAATCAATCACAATAATTAGCATTTTATTTTTGCTGTCAATATTAGTTTTAGCGAGCAATAATGTTAATTTAGAACAAAATAAAGTTAAAATTAATCTATCTGCTAGAGATTATAATTTACCTAGTTGGCATAATTTGTTGTTAGATAGAGATTTATCTGGGCTATTGGGCGTTTCCTCAACAGCACCAGTATCAGCGGGGGAAATGGTTGTGCACGCAGATGTACCAGATTCAGTATTAGAAATGGGGTCGTTTAGTGCATTTCTATTTTCTGGAAATGGATTAGATTCAGACTGGACGAACGATGGTGCAAGTCAGATGGGGACTCCCGGTTATGAAAACACATTTACAGCAACAGTAAACACTCCTGTTTCTGGTCCGTTTAATATTGGTGTTCAGGCAGTTATTGAAGCTGATACTGGAAATGTGGTAATGACTCAGGCACCATTAAATGCAAATGAATCATTTCCTGCACCTTATTATTTATCAGTTTGTGATGAAACTTTGGGTGATGAAGAAACAGGAAATTCACATCTCGATATAGAAGATGTATCAATAAGCATTAGTGACAACAAAATTTATGGACAAATGACCAACACTCCAGGTGCAGGTTATCCATTAGATGATGGTTTTTTTGGACCTTGGTTCCTATACACAATTGGATTTGTAAATCCTGATGATACTGATTCTACTATGTATGGGATGGGTTATGCAGATGCAGGATTTGGGACTTTATATACTGGTTTGTGGAAATTCGAAGAAGGAGGAGACCCTGTATTTATTGCTAATATTGACTATACAATTAATGGAAATGAATTGCATATGTCTGCAAATTTGAGTGATATTGTTAATGACGCAGATTTTGGGCCTTGGCCAAATGAGTTCGAAGCATTTGGTGTTTCTGGTCTTACAATGAAGGTAACAACAAGTGAACAATTAATAGGCGATGTAACTGATGGTGCTGGGTTAAATCCAGATATTCAGAGATTTGTTATTGGTGATAATACAGCTCCGGTTATCGTAGATCATGGATTTAATATTTTATCTGAATCCGATGGAATGTTTGAAGTTGAATTTTATTGCGAATATCAAGATGATGATAATCATTTTCCACTATATCCTTGGCTGTATGTAGATGGAGCCGAGACAGGTGCAGACATGATTTCTTATGATCATGTATATTTTGATGGCTCAATATTTTATTCACAGTTTACACTTGAAGGTGGTAACCATTCTTATAATTTGAGTTTTAGCGATGGAATGAATTGGGCAACTACGAGTATTATTCCGTTTACACTTGGTTCACAAGCAAGTTCGATTTCTATTCCAATGCTTAGTGGATGGAATTGGTTTTCTATGAATTTAGAAAATGAGGATTTAGCATTAAACACAGTTTTGGCTTCTTTAGGTGTAAATGCAACTTTTATTAAAGGTCAAAACAGTTTTGCAAGTTATTATGAAGGTTTTGGTTGGTATAGTGGAAACGGGTTGGATGAAATCGATTTAACAAGTATGTACATGCTTCAAATGGTAGCCGAAAGTACTTTAGAATTTGAAGGTATGCCAGTTGACTTCTTAAATACTCCAATTTTCTTGGCTGGTGGGTGGAATTGGATTTCGTATCTCCCGCAAGATCCAAACGATTTAGATGGAGCATTGGAAAGTATAGGTGCAAATGGAACTTTCATCAAAAATCAGAATAGTTTTGCAAACTACTACGAAGGTTTTGGTTGGTATAGTGGTAATGGAATGGATAATATGGAAGCCGGTGGTGGATATATGCTTCAGGTAATTGCTGATGTAGAACTAATTTATGGCGAACCAAGTGGATTATTCAAGATTAGTAACGAAGATAGAGAGCTTTATTGGGATGTGAATCCTCATCAATTTGAACATAATATGGCTGTTACCGCAGATGTAGAAAATATGAATCAAAATGATGTCCTTGGTGCTTTTGTGGGTGACGAAGTGCGTGGTGTTTCAACTCCATCATACTTTCCATTAACTGATTCATATACAATCAACATAATGGTTTATGGAAACGAAGGCGAAGATATCAGTTTCAGGATTTTCAATCAGAATACTGAAAAAGAATACAATTTACAGGAGAAACTACTTTTTATTCAAGATGGCATAATTGGTAATGATATCGAACCTGTTTTGATGAAATCTATCACAGAAGAACCTGAAGATTTTTTACTTGCATCAGCTTATCCAAATCCTTTTAATCCAATGACTACATTGAGTTATGATTTGGTAGAAGATACAGAAATCGGAATTAAGATATTTGATATTACAGGACGACAAGTTGCTGAGATACTACAAAGCAAAGATAAACAAAATCCTGGACATTATGAAATTATTTGGAATGCCAATGATTGTTCTAGCGGAATATATTTTGTAATTTTTGAAACGGAGAATACAGTTGCAAAACAAAAGCTAGTATTGATGAAATAACAAAATATTAGCAGATTTATTTTTTGATATCCCGGTATACATTTGCCGGGATATCTGTTATTTAACATAATTATTTTATTGGGGGAGTTATGAAAAGAATTACTTTTTTTCTATTGTTATCCTTAACACTATTTTCACAAGAAAGAGTTCGTTCTAATGAGTTTATTGACCAGGGCAGAGTTGATGCTTTAGCTCCTTTCCCGGAGGGTGAATTTTTATCCTTAATTCAGTTTGATTTACCAAATGATAGCCTTTTACAAATTGTTGATAACCAAATTCGTGGTCTAGATTTAAATGTAGGTCCAGCATCTTATCAGAGAATAATTCCAGAATCTATACTCAGAAAAATCCATCAAGAAATTTCTCCTAATTTGTGGATGGTTATCATTGATGATTACAAAGTAAATTCAAATAGCAGAGAGAATTGGCAACAAACTCAATGGGGAGATGAAGCAGCTGGAACCAATGAAAGTGTGGGTTACGACTGTATGTGCACAGATGGGTCAGATTGCTTAGTTATTGGTTACAATGATGATTGGTGGGATCCACTTGATTATTATGGTGATGCATGGTGGGAGTTTAGTCCACCAGACTGGGCTTCTATATCATCAGTCAAGATTTCTGTAAAAGGAATGCAATGTGACGATTTACCGTTGACTTCGGAGAATTATTTATCAATCAAGAACAACGATTGTGGATGGGCAAATGATCAATGGACAGCAACTCTTAGTTTAAATCATACAATAAACGGTCCTTATGAAATTCCACCAGAAATGTTAGAAACAATTTGGTGTAATGATAAACTAATGCCGGTTATTTGGTCAGAGGACAATTATAATGTAGATTGGGTAAAAATTGAATTTCAGTATGAAAATCTACCATCGGCACCAGATGGCTTAACAGCAGAAGTAGTAGGAAACGATGTGTATCTATCTTGGAATTCACCCGAAGCAGGATTTATTCCTGCTCCATACAATGTTCTTGCAGAAGGAAGCGAGTATGAGGGTTCTCCTGCTATTACTTGGTCTTGGCAACACGATGACTATGAACAAATTCTCTATACAGATTGCGTTGGAACTGAGTTTTCTGCTGAATACTTGTCGTGGTTGGATGATGGATATTGCGACGACGGAGAATGGGGCCTCAATTTCCTTTGTGATGAATGGGGATGGGATTGCGGTGATTGTACCGATTATCAAGATATGCCAGATCCAAACGGGTGGTGTGCTGAATTGAGAAGTTACAATAATTCAGTTGATAAAGAAATCTATAATCCTGTTACAACATTCAATATCTCAGATGGAAATATACAATCTGAAGTAAACAGAAGTGCAAATATGTTTGAATTGAATTTTAATTACAACGGGACGGATTATTCGTTCCAATCGTCTGATTTATCTATATTAGTTTATGGATTTGATAGTGGAGTAAATGTTTGTGGGAATATAACTGCAATTGATATGGAATCTACTCCGTGGATTTACTCACAACCATCAGCTGATGCCTGTGCAAATGCAGGTGCTAGAGTCTTTAGTAATGAGAAGAATCAGCAACGAAATCTATTGGGATATAATGTTTATAGAAATGGACAGTTAATAGCATCTAATGTTGAGGAAACTACTTATTTTGATGAAAATTTAGAGCAAGGAACTTACACTTATACCGTTACTGCAGTTTATACTTTAGGTGAATCTGAGCATTCCGGTTCTGCCACTGCGGAATTAATGTTCATCGGACCATCTGCGAATTTTTCAGTTGATATAGCGAGTGGAGTGGCTCCACTTTCCGTTAATTTTATTGATAACAGTTATCCCGGTAATAGTGCTATTGTTGAATGGATTTGGGATTTTGGAGATGGAGCGATTGGGTATGGACAAAACACAAATCATATTTATGAAACTACAGGAACATATTCTGTTTCTTTAACAATTACAGATGAAAATGGGCAATCATCTTCAATTACCGAAGAAGAATTAATAGTAGTTGAAGATTTACCATCAAGTTATCCTGATTGGTCGGTTAATATTCAGAATTACGAATTCAATTTAACTCTTGCAGGATTATTATATTTTAATGGTGAAGAATCGGAAGATCCTTATGATTTAGTAGGGGCTTTTGTTGGAGATGAATGTAGAGGTGTAGCATCTCCAACATATTTTCCGCTAACCAACAAATATACAGTAAATATTATGATTTATAGTAATCTATCAGAAGGTGAAACAGTTACATTCAAAGCGTATGATTGTTCAGAAGATTGGACTTATGATATAGTACAAGAAACAATAGAATTTGTCGCTAACGATATTATTGGTAACGATTTGGAACCATTTGAGCTTCACGCGGTAACGAATCAAAATTATCCAGATTGGTCTGTTTATTCTCCAGCGTTTGAATTTAATATGTCGTTAATCGGACTTCTATTCATTGATGGAGAAGAATCATTTGATAGCAACGATTTGGTTGGAGCATTTGTAGATGGCGAATGTAGAGGAGTCGCAAATCCTACTTATTTCCCTATGACTGAACAATTCACAGTAAATATGATGATTTATAGTAATTCAGCAATTGGTGAATCAATATCATTCCAAGTTTATGATTATTCAAATGATTCAATTTTTGAAAATGTTACCGAGAGTTTAACTTTTGAAGCAGATGCGATTATTGGAAATGATTTGTTTCCGTTTGAAATCCACGCTGAATTTGAAAGCGAGATTGTTCAACTAAATATAGATTTTATCACAGGGTGGAATTGGTTTTCGATTAATATAGAATCTGATGATATGAGTTTGAATACAGTTTTAAGTTCTGTTGAAGGATCAGCTGAATTTATTAAAAGTCTCACTGGATTTGCTACTTATTACGATGATTATGGTTGGTACGGATTAGAATTTATAGATGTTAGAGAAATGTATATGATTCAAACTTATTCTGACATCTTGTTTAGTTTTGAAGGGTCAGCTGTTGATTTTTTGAATACTCCAATAGATTTAGTATATGGGTGGAATTGGATTGGATATTTGCCACAATCTGCAAATACATTAAATGAAGCACTTGTAAGTATTGGTCCAAATGGAATATTTATTAAAAGTCTAACTGGTTTCGCAACTTATTATGACGATTTTGGTTGGTACGGTTTGGAAGTGTTAGAGCCAGGAATTGGCTATATGCTTCAAATGTTCATTGAAGATCAATTAGTTTATGGAATACCTGAAGGAATGGCTAAAGTTGAGGTTAAGATTAAGGATTTCCATTGGTCTGTCAATCCACACCAATTTGAACATAATATGACAATTACTGCAGATGTTGAAGAAGGGAATCAACTTGCAGTATTTGTAGATGATGAAGTAAGAGGAGTAACAGAAGCAACATACTTCCCGTTAACAGATTCATATACAGCAAACTTGATGGCTTATGGTAATGATGGAGAAGAACTAACATTTAAAGTTTATCAAGAAGATACAGATACAGAACTCAAGGTATTAGATCATCTAATCTTTGAGATAGATGGAATAGTAGGAAATGATATCGAACCGATACTTCTAAAAACACTAACTACACCTGAAGAATATAGTTTATCTCAAAATTATCCAAATCCGTTTAATCCCGTAACTACTATTGGATTTACAATACCAGCTGTAGAGACACACCGCAATGTGTCTCTACAGGTTTACAATATTCAAGGCCAACTTGTAGAAACATTGATTAATACACAAATGGAAGCTGGTTATCATTCAGTAACTTGGAATGCAGACAATGTTGCATCTGGAATTTACATTGTAAAATTGACTATGGATAATTTTTCATCAACTAAGAAAATGCTACTGATGAAATAAAAAGAAGTTAGAAAGTGTAAAGTTAATTAAGTGAAAAGTAGGGGCAATTCAAGAATTGCCCCTTTTATTTTAAACAACAATATAAATTACTAAATTCCAAGCTGTTATTGTGTTACAACTCGTTACATTTTATTTAGAGGAAAAGCACTCAATAAATAGATATATTTACCACTACAATTTTAATTAAATCGAAAAAGGAGATAAGATAAAATGAAGAAAAGCACTTTTTTAATAGTGATAGTATTGTTAATCCAAACTTTATTTGCTGGGACTATAACTCAAACCTATAGTTTTGAAAAACCTCAGTTAAAGACTGAAAATGGTTTTACAGAGATATTGTTTGAAAACTGCAAAAATATGGGTGAAGAAGGAACACCTTTGTTACCACAGTTTGCTTCAGATATTCTATTACCTCAAAATCAGGAAATAAAAAATGTTACGATTATTGAAAAAACATTTTTTTCTGAATCAGAAAATATTAGAATTAAACCAGCAAGTGGTCATGTACCACTTTCGTTAAAATCGGAAACGGTAAAGAAAGTTATTCCGAACGAAGAAATTTATACTTCTGAAACAGACTATCCATCTGAAGTGATAAAATCTGTTGATACTCATTTTCTTTCTGGTCACTCAATAGGTTCATTTACAATTTGTCCAATTGTATATCACCCATCAGAAAACAGTGTAGAATTCGTAAAAGAAATTACTGTAGAAATTGAAACTCAATCTACGCCACGAGCACTTGATTCAGAAAAATTTCTAAGGAATTCAGTTGGCGTAAATGTTCGTTTAAATAAGATTATAGATAATCCTGAAATGGTAAATTCTTATAATTATCCACAACCTTCAAGAACTGAAGAGTACGATTTACTCATCATCTCGAATAATACACTTTTGCCTGCGTTTGATGATTATATTGATTTTAAAGAATCAACAGGATTTGCTGTTGCAACTATATCAACTTCTGATATTTATAGTCAGTTTAATGGTCAAGATAATCCTGAAAAAATCAGAAATTGTATCATTAGTTATTACACTGATTATGGTATCAGTTATGTGATTTTAGGTGGTGATTCAGATACAAATAATTCATCTCATAATATAGTTCCGCATCGTGGTCTTTATGCTGATCCTGGTAGTGGATATGCCGATTCAAATATTCCTGGTGATATTTATTATGCAGGTTTAGACGGAACTTGGAATGATGATGGTGATGGATATTGGGGTGAACCTGAAGAAGCAGATTTATACGAAGAAGTCGCAGTTGGGAGAATTTGTGCTGACCAAGCAGTTGAAATTCAAAACCATACTTACAAATTGAGAATGTATCAAGATCAACCAGTAGTTGCTGATATTGAAAAAACTCTAATGGTTGGTGAACATCTTGGATTCGGTGGTGTTTCGGAATATGCAGCTAACTCAAAAAATGAAGTAGCTTACGGAAGTTCAAACAATGGATTTACCACTGTTGGTGTTTCTGATAATTTCGATATATCTACTTTATATGAAGATCCATCAAATGGTGGATATAATTGGTCAACAAGTGAATTGTATGCACACTTCAGTAATACTGGTGTGAACTTACTCAACCACTTAGGACACTCAAGCCCTGATTACAATATGAAGTTGTATAATTCCGATTTAACCACTTATAATTTTACTAACGATGGAGTAAATCGTGGATATGTAGTTGGCTATTCGCAAGGTTGTTATCCAGGTTCGTTTGACAACTATCATTACAATGGCTATTATATGGATGAAGATTGTTTTGCAGAAAAGTTTACTCAACTAGAAACTGGTGAAGTTGCATTTATTTGTAACTCTCGTTACGGTTGGGGAGAATGGGAAAGTACAGCTGGACCATCACAATATTTTGATAGACAGTTTTTTGACGCGATTTTTGATGAAGATATAACCAAAATTGGTGAAGCAAATGGTGATTCTAAAGAAGACAATGTTGCTTACATTAATGGAAGTGGCGTAATTAGATTTTGTGCTTATGAGTTGAATCTTTTTGGTGATCCATCAATGGATATTTGGACAGCAACTCCAACAAACATTTCTGCTAACTATCCGGCAAGTGTGCCAATTGGTTCTAGTACAATAGCAGTTCAAGCAGGAACTGAAGGTGCAAGAATTGCAATTTTGCAAAATGATGAACTTATTGGTAGAGGTGTTACAAATTCAAGTGGAAATGTAAATGTTCAATTGTTTAATACAATAAGTACTGCACAACCTTTAGACATCTCTATTATTGCTCACAATAAAAATCGTCATTACGGAACTATTTTTGTGGTATCTGATCAACCGTATGTGATTTTTAGTAGCTATGGAATCAATGACGGAAATAATGGTGTTGCAGAATTTGGCGAAGATATTTCACTTGATATGACTTTGAATAATGTAGGAAATCAAAATGCGTATAGTGTTAGTGCTACAATTTCAACAGAAGATGAATTTGTTACAATTACAGATAATTCAGAAGCTTATGGTACGGTTTCAGCTGAAAGTGTTTCAACTATAAATGGAGCTTTTGCATTTAATATTTCTAATGATATTCCAGATCAACATATAGTTAATTTCAATTTAACTGCTACTGGAACAGCTCGTGATACTTGGGAATCATTCTTTAGTATTACAGTAAATGCACCTGAACTATCAGCTGGAAATATGATTATAGATGATAGTGCCGGTGGTGATGGTAATGGTAGATTAGATCCAGGTGAAACTGCAGAAATATCAATTCCTACAACTAACTCAGGAAATGCTAATTCACCTTCAGCTATGGCATCATTCACTTCTACAAATGATTATGTTACAGTAAGTGATGGTTATTTTGACTTTGGTGTAATAGAAGCTGGTGTAACAGAAAATGCCCAGTTTACAATTATAGCTTCAGAAGATGCTCCAATTGGAACATCTGTCAGCTTCTCATTTGTTGTAGAAGCAGGAAATTATGGTTTTGATATGTCTTATGGAACTTCAATCGGATTGGTAATTGAAGATTTTGAAACTGGTGATTTTTCTCAATATCCTTGGGAATTTAGTGGAAGTGGAAATTGGAGCATCACAACCGATGCCTATGAGGGTACTTCTGCGGTAAAATCAGGTAGCATAGGTGATCAGCAAAATACTGTTTTATCTGTCCAAATGGAAGTTACCAGTAATGGAACAATTTCATTTTTCAGAAAAGTATCATCAGAAGCCAGCTACGATTATCTATACTTTTACATAGATGGGGCACAGCAAGATGCTTGGGCTGGAGAAGTTCCTTGGAGTGAAGTTTCATATCCGGTAACTTATGGTACTCACACCTTCAAATGGGAATACTATAAAGACTATTCCGTTAGTAGTGGTTCAGACTGTGCGTGGGTAGATTACATTATTTTTCCTCCTGTTGGACCTGGACCTGACATCGCAGTAAATCCCACAAGTTTTACTGAAATGATTCCTGAAAATACCATTGAGACCAGAAATTTGAATATTGCGAATACGGGTGGTGGCGTTCTTAACTATAGCATTGATATTGAAGAAACTACTTCCGGAAGAACGAATATTGGCAATGCTTGTAAAATTGGAGAGCTTATTGAAGAAGAGAAACGAGCTGAATATCTAGCTAAGAAAGATAGGATTGCTTTAGAAGGGCTAGAAATAGATAGAACTATTACTCAGTCTGAAGTTAATTCTGAATATGCTCCAAATACACGATCAACGGATGTAACTATTGTTTGTGATGGTGGAGATTGGCAATATGAAGTAGGTTGGTCAATAGTTACTCCAAATGGAGATATTGTTGCTTCAGGGAGTGCACCTTATAGCGGTGAAGCTTCTCTTGACAATGGTATTTATACTGTAAATGCTACAGATTCTTATGGTGATGGCTGGAATGGCAATTATTTAACAGTCATCGATACAGACGGAACTGTTTATTTGAATTATACACTTGATAGTGGATCTTCTGGAAATACAACATTTGAAGTTGATGCTACACCTCCAATTACTTGGATGACTTTGAGTGAAGATAGTGGTGAGGTTGATAGCGGATCATCTGAAAATATAACAGTTACATTTGATACAAACTATCTAACATTTGGTACAACTTATACTGCAGATATGATAGTAAACTCATCTGCTGGATCAGTTGTAATTCCTGTATCATTAACTATTGGTGAAGCAGGTCCACAACCACAATTAGCAATTAGTATAAGTTCATTAGATGGTGAGATGTCTATTAA
>CAZSJY010000012.1:0-39824 GCA_964607375.1 uncultured bacterium | reverse complement strand
CCTGAAGTTATTCGACTTGCTTCAAAGTATACTGTTGCTAGGATGTTAGAACGAGATGATTTCACAAAACGCTACAAATCTGGTTTACCAATTTCAGTTCACGAATTTTTATATCCATTAGCTCAGGGTTATGATTCTGTCCATCTTGCTTCTGATGTTGAACTGGGTGGCACAGACCAAAAATTTAATTTACTGGTTGGTAGAGATTTACAGAAAGAAATTGGGCAAACTCCACAAGTGATAATTACAACTCCACTTTTAGAGGGTACTGATGGTGTTGAGAAAATGTCAAAATCATATGGTAATTATATAGGGCTAACAGATTCTCCTCAGGATATTTATGGCAAGACGCTTTCTATTCCTGATACTCTGATAGCAAAGTATTTTGAATTTGCAACAGATATTACTGATTCAGATTTACTCGAAATTAAGATTGATTTAGAACAGAATTTATCAAATCCTCGAGATTTAAAACGAAGACTCGCAAGAGAATTGGTTGAATTGTATCATAATAGAGAATCTTCGATTATTGCTGAACAAGAATTTGATAAGTTATTCATCAAAAAAGATATTCCCGATGAAATACCTGAGTACAAATTAATGGAAACTGAGAAGTTAGTTTCGATTATGGTTAAGAATGAAATGGTTTCCAGTAACGGGGACGCAAAAAGAATGATTAAACAGGGTGCTGTAAAAATCAACGGCGAAAAAGTTACTGATCTGTTTGCTGAAATTTCCACAGGTGAAGAACAAGTTTTGAAAGTTGGTAAAAGAAAATTTCTAAGAATATTATCCAAATGAAAAAAACTTTAGTTTCAATAGTATTCATTATTTTGTTCTATGGATGTAACTCACTAAAATACAACTACCATGGAGTATATTTCGGGAAACCTATTACCAATAAACTTGAGAAGAACAAAAATCCTCAACTATTACAATCAAATTGGAATAAAAATATACACCCGAAATCTATAATATTTATTATAGCTGATGGTGCTGGTATTGGCCATTTCACAACTCATTATTATTCAAATAAAACATTTTCCTTTGATGAATTTGAGCATATCGGATTACAAGCAACTCATCCAGCTAATGAGGATAGAATTGTAACAGATTCAGCAGCTGGAGGTTCAGCATTAGCAACTGGTGAAAAAGTTATAAGAAAATCTGTGAGTATGAAAGATAGTTTGAAACTTAAAAGTATCATCTATTGGGCTGAGGAAAATGCAATGTCAACTGGATTAATCTCAACTACTAAGGTAAATCATGCTACACCTGCTTCTTTTGGAGCTAATGCAAATTCTCGATATAGTTGTGATGATATATTTCTTCAGTTACTTAAATCTGAAATCGATGTTATTATGGGTGGAGGATCTAAGTATTGGAACGATTCTTCTGATGTGATTGCAGAGCAAAACGGTGTTTCGGTCTATTTTGACTTCGATTCTGTTAAGGTTGATGACAAGAGAATTATTGGTTTGTTTGCAGATAACTATTTGGACTTAGATTATAAAAATCGATATCCATCTACAAAAAATATGGCTAAATTAGCACTGGAAAAGCTTGAGAAAAATGAGAATGGATTTTTCTTGATGGTTGAAGAATCTCAAACTGACTGGGCTGGACATGTGAATAATGCATCTTATGTGAAAACTGAAATGCAATCACTCGATGATTTAGTGAGATTCTGCTTAGAATACCAATCGGTTAATCCTGATGTTTTGGTAATTCTAACTGCTGATCACGAAACAGGAGGGATTGCAGTATATGATGAAGATGAGGATAATCTTAACATCGAATTTATGAATTCACACCATTCAGCTAATTTGGTTCCAATTTTTGCAAGTGGTCCAGGTGCGGAAGCATTTGATGCTCTTTTAGATAATTCAGAAATTGGTAAACTATTAATCAGTTTTGTTCGTGAAAGGAAAAATGAATAAGCGATTAGTATTAACTACAATTGCTAATATTTATAGAGAAGCATCTTTTACTTCTGAGATGATCACTCAAGCAGTAATGTGGGAACAACTAGAAGTATTAGATTCTCATCTGAATTGGCTGAAAATTCGTCAATGGGATAGTTATGAAGGTTGGATTCACAAGTTTTATACAACTGATTATTTTTATACAAATCACCCGAAATTTATTGTCGAAAATCGAAGAGAATATCTGTATAGTAGTCCTAACAGGAAAGGAGAAATCTCAGGTGAAGTTGTTTTTGGGACTGAACTTCCAAAAATTCTCGAGGATAAAAACAATTGGTTTCAAGTTTTACTTCCAAATCAATCAGTAGTTTGGATTCAAATTGAAAAGCAAACTAAACAATCTACAAGAGAACAAATTGCACTAAATTCAAAAAAAATGTTAGGATTACCATATCTTTGGGGTGGTAAATTCAGTTTAGGTTTTGATTGCTCAGGATTTGTTCAAACTATTTTTAAAAACTCAGGGATTTTACTACATAGAGATTCAAATCAACAACTGAAAACAAGTGATTTAACTGATATCCAATTTGAATTAGCTCAAAAGGGAGACTTAGTATTTTTTGCAGAAAATAAAGACATTAATCATATAGCAATTGTATTAGGAAATGGTAAAATTATACACGCATCAGGTGAAGTAAAAATCGAGTTGTTAAAAGAAAATTCTAAGTTAAAGAATATGATGATAGCTACAAAATCCATAGATAAACTAATAAATCAAAATGATTAACAATAGTTTACTTAACAGGCGGGTATTAATTTTAAATCAGAATTATCAACCGATTTCTGTCGCACCTGCGAAACGTGCAATAGTATTGATGTTTAAAGGTAAAATTGAAGTATTGGAAAATTATAGTGAAACAGTACATTCTCCCACGATATCGATGAGTTTACCTTCAGTGATCAAGTTGAATTATTATGTTAGTTTCAAAAGAAGGGATATCGTTTTATCCAGACGAAATATTTTGAAAAGAGATGGATATACTTGTCAGTACTGTGGTACTCATTCCATACCAATGACGATAGATCATGTTATACCAAAAAGAAATGGCGGGAAAGATACTTGGGAAAATCTTACAACTGCTTGCATAAAGTGTAATCTTAAGAAAGGGAGTCGAACTCCAAAAGAAAGTAAAATGCCTTTAGTAAGAAAACCCAAAAAACCAACTATGATAACTTTCTTCCAGAAGTTTGTTAAAAAATATCAAGACACTTGGCGTCCATATTTATTTATGGATCCTAAAGAAATTAATTAGGAGTAATTTTGAAAACAGAAAAGAAGCCAATAATTTTATCAGGAATTCAGCCTTCAGGACAATTGTGTATAGCCAATTACATTGGAGCCATAAAGAATTGGGTTAATTTTCAAGATGATTATGATAGCATTTTTCTAATAGTTGATATGCATGCTCTCACTGTTAGGCAAGTTCCTGCAGAACTTCGAAAACGATGTTTGTCTTTTTTAGCTCAATATATAGCCTGTGGGATTGATCCCGCTAAATCCACGATTGTAATTCAGTCACACATTCCACAACACGCCGAACTAACTTGGGTTTTGAACAGTATTACCTACTTGGGCGAGTTAAACAGGATGACTCAATTCAAGGATAAATCAAAAAATAATGAAACTAACATCAATGCCGGTCTTTTTACATATCCAATTTTGATGGCAGCAGATATTTTATTGTACCAAGCGGATTTAGTACCTGTAGGAGCTGACCAAAAACAGCATTTGGAGTTGGCAAGAAATTTAGCTCAACGGTTTAATCATAATTATTCTGAAACTTTTACTGTTCCTGAGCCATATATCCCAAAAGTGGGAGGAAGAGTAATGAGTTTGCAAAATCCAATGAGTAAAATGTCTAAATCCGATAAAAATGAGAACAGTTTAATTGCACTACTCGATTCTCCAGATGTAATTACAAAAAAGATAAAACGAGCTGTAACAGACTCCGGTTCTGAAATTAAATATGATGAGAATCGTCCAGGAATTTCAAATTTGATTAGTTTGTATTCTATTCTTACTGAACAATCATTTTCTCAAGTTGAGACTGAATTTGCAGGAAAGATGTATTCAGATTTTAAAAGCAAATTAGCTGAAGTGGTTATTGATACACTAAAGCCTATTCAAAATGAGTATAAAAAAATTATGGGAGATAAAAAATACTTAGAAGGGATTTTGAAAGTTGGTGCAGAAAATGCATTTTATCGAGCTCGAAAAACACTATCCAAGGTTTACCGTAAAATTGGATTTATTGAGAAGAAGTAAATATAGAAATGTTGATATGGAGAATAGGAATCCACAAACTTGAATCAGGAGCAGTTGACAGTAAAACTGTATTATGACTTATAGGGTAAAATTAGAAAATTTTGAAGGTCCGTTGGATTTGTTGTTATTTTTCATCCATCGTGACAGATTGAATATTTACGATATTCCAATATCAGACATTACAAATGAATTTTTAGAATATGTAAATCTAATGAAGCAGTTAAGCATTCAAATTGCAGGTGAATTTATTGTAATGGCTTCGATGCTGATGAGAATTAAAGCAAAAATGTTGCTCCCAAAAAGTCATTCAGAAGAAAATGAAGAGATTGAAGATCCAAGAGATGAACTAGTGAAGCGATTACTGGAATATAAACAGTTTAAATTAGCATCCAATTCAATTTCAGAAGTGTATGAAGAACACAGCCGGAAATATCCTAAAGGATCTATCATTCCAATAGATAACCAAAAAGAGGATACTCTGCAATTTACTAAAAATGTAACCTTGTTTGATTTGTTGGGAATTTTTAAGGAAATGTTAGACAGATTACCCGAAACCACTCCTTACGAACTCAATAAGGAAGAAATCCATATTGATGATCAAATTGTATTTATTAAGGAAATTGTTAGTACTAAGAAGAACATCAATTTTAGGGAAATGATGAAGTCATTTAAGACAAAGTTGAAGGTTATTGTAACATTTATGGCTATTTTAGAAATGATACGACTAAATGAGTTGGTTGTAACTCAAAAAGCAGTTTTTGGAGAAATATTACTTTCAGGAAAAAAAATATGATAATTAAACACTTAATAGAAGCTTTGTTGTTTTCGACTCCTGAACCTTTAACACAAGCAAAGTTGAATCAGATAATTCCTGACGAGGATATCGATTTACGAGAACAAATAAATGAGTTGAATCTCGAATATGAGAAATTAGGGAAAGCACTATATATTGAAGAAATTGGAGGAGGATATCAAATATTAACCAAACAGGAATATCATTTTTATATCCAGAGATTATATAATAAATCAAAGAAGTTTCATTTATCTCGACCTGCTTTAGAAGCGTTATCAATCATTGCATATCGTCAGCCAATTAGTAAAGTAGAAGTTGAGAACATTAGAGGAGTCAATTGTGACAGTGTTGTAAAATCTCTTATGGAAAGGGAATTGATAACGATAAAGGGTAGAGAAGAAGGCTTGGGTAGAGCATTGTTATATGGAACAACTCATAATTTTTTGGAAGCATTTGGTCTTAACAGAATTTCCGATTTACCAAAATTGAAAGAATTGTCAGAGTTGATTCAGCCTGAACAATTCGGAACAGAGACAAAAAATGAGATTAAATAAATATTTAGCAACTGCTGGAATAGCATCAAGAAGAAAATGTGATGAAATAATTAGAAGTGGACAGGTGATGATAAATGGTGCTGATGTTTATGATTATTCAACTCAAGTTACTGAGGATGATATTGTACAATGTAAAGGTAAGTTGATTGAGATAACTCAAGAAAAAGTGGTTTATATGTTAAATAAACCAAAAGGGTATATATCTACAGTAACCGATACTCATAAACGAAAAACTGTAATGGACTTAATCCCAAGTAAAGAACGCTTATTCCCAATTGGTAGATTGGATAGGGATACTACAGGGATATTATTGATTACAAATGATGGTGATTTAGCATATAAACTAACACATCCGAAATTTGGAATTGAGAGAAAGTACTTAGTTTTAACCAAAAATGATATCCCAAACGAAAAATTATCATTATTGAATACAGGATTACAACTCGAGTCAGGAGTTAAAGTCAAAGCAAAAATTAAAAGACTTCAAAAAACTCAAACTAAGATAACTTGGGAGATTATACTCAAAGAGGGTAAGAATCGTGAAGTTAGGAGAATATTTGAAGCTTTAGGTTCAAGAGTATTTGATTTACATCGTTATCAATTTGCTGGACTATCGGCTGACAAACTCAAAACAGGAAATTATAAACGGTTAAACAAAACTGAAGTCAAACAGTTACTCCAAATCAATTAGATAATTGATTTTGGAACATATACAGTTATCAATTGTTCTATCGGGGTAAAAATTCGTAAATTTAGAGTTGTTGAAACACTTTTAATTTAGAGTTAACAATTCACGGAGCATATATGAAAAAACTAAATCTACTTTTATTATTAACTTTTGTGTTTATTTTTGTTGTTGGTTGTTCAAATACACCGGATCCAAGTCCAGATGATTCTTCAACTGTTACTACTGAATTGAAAAAAGTAAAAAAATATGCAATAAAACAGGGCAAAAATATAACTTCACTTGAAAATAGAATTGAATCTTTAGAAAGTAAATTGGAAATGACTCTAAGTGAATTAGATCAAAAGATAAATGAAGATTCAACAGGTGAACCTGTAACTTCTTCCAGTATGGCAAATGTGTTTGTAAAATTAGAGAACAAAGTAAAGATATTAGAAGATAGAGCGACTTATACAGATAGTCTTTATTTTGAAATTTTGAATGATTTGGTAATGATTGAAAACCGAATTACATCGCTTACAAACAGTTACAAAGAAATGACTGAACTTCGAACTAAAGGTTATATCAATGATGCACCTGCAATCAGCGATGAGGAGTATCGTGAGAAATATATAGAATCTCTGTCTTCGTATCAGAATGGTGATTTTTCTAAGTCTTTAGAAGAATTTGCTTTTTTGATTGAATCTGATGCAACACATGATCTAGCTGATAATTGTCAATATTGGATTGGTGAAGTGTATTATGCATTGAAAGATTATAAACACGCAATAAAGGAGTTTGAGAAAGTATTTTCATTTGCTGGAACAAATAAAGATGACGATGCTCAATATAAAATGGGATTGTGTTATTTGAATATCGGGAACAAACAACGAGCAAAAGATGAATTCCAACGGCTTTTAGATTATTATCCAAATAGTGAGTATTATCAAAAAGCAAAGAACTATATAAACCTACATTAATCAAGGAATAAAATGAAGAAAATATATTATTTAACATCGGAATTGATTCCGTTTTGTGGTACTTATTCATTGTCTATTTTGTCTAGGAAATTAACAAATATTTTTCATGAAGACGAAGATTTTGATATTCGTTTAGCTCAACCAAAGTATGGATTTATTAGTGAAAGAAAGTACATTCTTAGAGAAGTTATCAGGTTAAAAGATATTCCTGTTCAGTTCGATAATGAAGACCAACTTGTTAATATGAAATCTGCTTTTATTCCTGAGACTCGTGTTCAGGTTTATTTTGTACAAGATGATCAATATTTCAAACCACTTACAGAATTACTATACAAAGCAAAAAACGGAAGAGTTTATAAAGATAATAGTGAAAGATTTGCTTTCTTCTCTAGGGTTTCTTTAAGTTCTCTGAAAAATCTGTTTTGGGCACCAGATATCATCATGTGCAATGACTGGCAAATGTCTTTTATACCTGCCTTGATAAAACAGCAGTATCATAATGATGAATTTTACAAAAATATAAAAACTATGTTTGTTCTTCATTCGATTGATGAGTACAGGTATTTCAACAATGAATCTTATAAAATGTTGGGACTTAAAACTCCAACCAAAGGAAAAACTCAAGACAATCTAAAGTTAGCAATGGAAAATGCTGATATGGTTATGTTAGTTGATAATGAGAATAATGAGTTATTGGGGAAACTTGAGAAAGACAAAGAATTGAAGAAAGTCTTTGAGAGTAATTCCTTAAATTCTGTTCTAAATATCAGCAGTGAACCTAAAAGTAAAGATTGGATTGAAGCTGCAAAATCTATTAGTAAATCTATACAGAATTTATAATACCTACATGAATAGAATATTTCTTTATATCTCTGTATTAGTTTCGGCTATCATCCTTCTATTTGTTAATGGTTGTGAATCCGATCCTATTGTATTAAATCCCGATGGTGGCTACATTTTAGATGTATTCAATACTGATAGCTCCTATTCATATTCTCAACAAGATACTACCAAAAGTATTGGAGAAAGCTCTCGCTTATATATTGGTGATGACACTAAAACACTTATTAGAGTTAATTCGGATGTACTTTCATTGGATACTAATTATTGTTCAGTTAACGGAATTGATAGTTTACTATCAACTTCAGTTAAGTTGATACCAACAAATGAACAAACTATCTTAGATACTACCAAAATATCTGCGACTCTAATTTCACTCTCAAATATTTGGTCTGAAGAAGATATATCAATTTCATTAGATGATTCGACTATAATAGCAAATCTGCAAATTGACACAACCGATAATGAGTTAAGTATTTCTTTTGGGGATTCTGAGGAATATTTATCAAATTGGTGTGATGAAAATAGTAGTTATGCGATTTTGTTAGAATATATTGATTCAGATAGTTTATTAGAGTTTTATTCCTCCAATCATTCAACTGAAAATGAAAGCCCTTCACTTATTATTGATTATTTGCTTTATCAAGAAACTGAAATTGATACTGTAAAATATGAAATCTCTGATTTTGATTTACTCAGTAGTAATAGACAGTTTTCAGTTGATACAGTAGTTACTTCAGAGGATTATGGTTTAGTAAGAGCTATTTTCGATACCCTTGAAACTCAAACAGAAGATACTTTAATTATTAATCAAATTTATACTGAAATTGACTTATTCCAGTTTGAACTTGACACAGTTTTTCATTATTTGGATTCAACTAAAATTATCGACTTTATGCTCGAAAATGTAGAACTTACAACAGTTGATTTAGGTGATTTCTCTGGTGATGATTATGATGAAGTCGACAATCAAGATGGAACAGAAGGAAATAACGAATATGATGTAGGAGAGTATTTGTTTGATTATGGAATAAATGCTCTACCTGACTCATTAGAAGCAGATACATCATCTGTAGATAATTATAATATTGATCCAAATAATGATGACGAAGACGAAGACGATAATCCAGATGGAACAGAAGGTAACAATGAATATGACTTTGGTGAACAATTCCTCGATTGTGGTTCGGATGGTATTCCAGATTCATTAGAAGCTGAAAATTCTCCAAATGATAATTATCATGAAACTGATAATCCAGATGGAACAGAAGGTAACAATGAATACGACGATGGTGAACCATTCCTTGACACTGGTATAGATTCTCTCTGGAGCGAGGAAGAAGTAGGTTTCAATCCATTTGGTACAGAAGGGAATGGTATTTGGGATTGGGAAGACCTAAACGAAAATGGAGAATTTGATGTCGGAGAAGGTGAAAACTGGGAAGATTGTGGTGTTGACAGTTTATGTAATGCGAATGAAGAATATGTAGGTGGCAGTGAAATAGAAGTAGAAATTGGAAATTATACTTATTCAGCTAATAGTGATAATAATACAAAAGAAATACCGCAAGATACATCTTCTGTGGATGTTGCATTGTGGATTTCATCAATTGTAAGCAGTGAAAATGGGAAATTGGTTTTAACAATTTCAGCGCTTGCAAAATTACCAGTTCTTGATGTTGAATTTCAACTAACTCATACTCCGTTTAACTATGAAGATACTCTTTGGGTAGAGCAAAATGACCAACTGACTTCTATTGATGATGAAAAATTAATAGACGATATTTCACTTTATGAAATTACCGAACTGGCAGACACTACAGGAATGACAATAAACTATAGCGATAGGATTGAATCATATCTATATTTTCCGGAGTTTGATAATTTTATAGTAGAGAATCTAGGAACTGAAATATCTAACGCTGATCTTAGTTTTTATGTAAATGAAGAATCAGAATTGTTTGATGATATGAAAATACTCCTATTTAGGAATGGTTCAGAAGATTATGTTAAATCATTTGAGATATCAGATGCTTTAGCAACTGTTGATTTAACGGATTATATTCAAAAATGCGTGAATGGTACTTTAGACAACGACACATTAAAATTAATATCTAGTGATGAATTTCATAATTTTTCTCGTGTTACATTTGAAAATGAAAATTCCACAGATGACACTCTTCGTTTTCCTAAATTAGAAATATTATATACAAAATGAAAAAAATATTAACAGGAATCTTACTACTAACTATTTGTTTTCCTCAAACTTCTTCATTGTCGTTATATGGTTTAGGAGAGCTTCAACAAAGCGTTGATCCTGCTTCAATTGGAGTTGGTGATTGTAGTTATTTTTCTAGTAGAATTGATGGAGTTTCATTAACATCCCCATCAAGCCATTGGAGATCTTCTCTAACCCGTTTAAATATAGCTACTTCGTTCAATTGGAATACAGCGGATAGTATTTCTCCACAATTTGGACAACTTGTTAATTATCTTTCATTTGCAGTATCAACAGGGAAAAGTAAGGTTATAAGTGTTGGTTTTAAACCATACACAAGAAATAATTACTCTATTATTGAAAATATGAACCAAGATTTAACCATCTTCTACAATGGTGAAACACTAAATTATAATACTCATTACACAGTTGATGGTGGTGTTTCAGATTTATTCTTATCCTATTCGACATTAATCTCAGAAAAATTTTCAGTTGGTTTGCAATGGAATGTTGGATTTGGGACACAGTCGAGGATTAATTCGATATTTGTTTACAAACCAATAATTGACTACTATGGAGAAGTGGAATATCAACTACAATATACTGACATTATTGAAATTGACGATAGATTTAGGAGCAATACTTATATTATTGAGGGCAGATATTCTGGTACTCCCCACGAGTTTGTAATTGGGTTTGAGTATTCTGCTCCGATGACAATTATCTCAAATAGAACAAATAATATTACTATAGCTCCAGAAACCAAAAATACAACTAAAGGACAAATCTCTAATATTGGTGTTGGGTATGCGTTTAAATCATCCTCGAATATCGGAGTAGTTTGTGAATATCATCAAAGAGAAGCAGTAAAATTACCTGAAGAAGTTACAAATTTTAATAATCAATTTGCAGAGTTGCAAAGAGATGTGCATTTTGGTTTATCCAAGCAATTCCACAATAAAAATCTTGGAATCTGGAAAAATATTGTAGTTAGTGGAGGAACATTTGCTAAACAATTTGCAATGGAAAAAATCAATTATTACGATATTGGTTTAACTGCTGGGCTGATTCTAGAGTGGGGTAAATCTAAAAATTCTGTTAGTTTGGGTTTAAAAGTTGGCTCTCGAACTAACGAATTTATAGAATTTACTGGAGAGAAATATATAAATTTAACTGTTGGATTTACTGCAGGCGAAACTTGGTTTATAAAAAGAAAAAGGAAATAATAAATATGAATTCTAAACACTTAATAGCATTGTTAAGTTTGGTATTATTACTTGGAGTTGGATGCGTTCCGCCTTCTGATGGAGCATCTATGGAATATACACCAATGTCTGAACAAGAAATACGAAATCGAAACGATAAATGTGATCAATATTTAAGTTTTGCTACTACTAATTACCAAAACCAGGATTTTGAAAGTGCTATAAAGAACTATAATAATGTTATAGACTTAGGTTGCGGTGAGAAAAATGCTAAGAACCTGTTCATATGGATGGGTAGAGCTTATTTCGAATTAGGAAAGTTAGATAGTGCATCTTATGTGTTTAAACAGGGACTAAAATACCTTCCTGAGAATACAGCACTTTTGGAGAATGCTGCTTGGAGTGAAGGGAAACAAAATAATGTTGATAATCAAATTTACTATCTCGATAAAATACTATCATTAGATGAATCTAATTTTGAAATACTAGAAGAATTAAGTGACATTTATAGAGATAACGCAAGATATAATGAACAACTGAATGTTCTTAGTATTTGGCTTAGTTACGATCAAGGAAATAAAAAAGCGATCGGTGAGAAAAAACAAGCTTTCATTGCTCTTGGAAAAGATGAGTTTGAAGTTGATAGAGATAGATGGCAACAAGAACCGACAAATATACAATATGGATTAGATTATGCCGATGGTTTGATTGATGTTGGAAGGCTTGAAGATGCCATTGAAGTATTAGACGAATTACAAACTTATGAAAAATATAATGAGGGTATTCTTATTAGAATGGGGAAAACTTTCCTTGATTTAGGTAATGACGACTTGGCTCAATTAGCTTACGAAGATTTGTTCAAAGTAAATAACACAGATTATTTAATCCCACTTGAATTATCAAAAATATTGATAGATAAAGAAGAATATAGAGTTGCGTTAGAATGGGCTGAAAAAGCAGTTCAAATTAGTGGTGGGAAAGGAGAAACATACTTCCAACGCGGAGAAGTTTACTTTTCAACTGCTGAAGCTTGTAGCGAAGAAACTATCAAGTTTACTGATAAAATAGTTTATGAAATTGCCTACAATGATTACAAGGAAGCTGTAAATAGAAATTACCATAAAGCAAAAACTCGTAGAGATTTTCTCAAAGAAAATTTCATTACAACAAAGGGCGATTGGTTTATGCTACCTGATAATGAAATGGAAGCAAAGCCAACAGGTGAATGCTATAATTGGATAACTAAAACTATCAAAAGAAAACAATGATTATTGCAATTGGATCGGATCATGCAGGTTTTGATGTAAAACAAGATCTAATTGAGTACTTACAATCGGATGGTCATTCAATTGTTGATTGCGGTACTTATTCAAATGAATCTGTTGATTATCCTGAATTTGCACATAAGGTAGGTAATTCAGTAGTAAATTCTGATGCAGATAAAGGTATTGTTGTATGCGGATCTGGTATTGGAGTTTCAATTTCAGCAAATAAAATCAAGGGTATCCGATGTGCACTTTGTATTTCTAGAGACCAATCTATTATGAGCAGAAAACATAACAATGCCAATGTGTTAGCTATCGGAGCAAGAATGACAGAATATGATACTATTCAAAACATTGTTGCTGTTTGGTTAGCTACTAATTTTGAGGGTGGACGACATCAAAGAAGAATTGAGAAAATTGAAATATAATTATTATGAATAATCTAAAAAAATACGACAACGAGATATATCAATCTGTAATAGGTGAATTGGATAGGCAACAAAACACTTTAGAAATGATTGCTTCAGAGAATTTTACAAGTCCACTTGTAATGGAAGCAGTCGGATCTGTGCTAACAAATAAATATGCTGAGGGATATCCTGGAAAAAGATACTATGGTGGATGTGAACAAGTAGATATTGCTGAAGATATTGCAAGAGATAGAGCAAAAGAACTATTTAATTGTGAATATGCGAATGTTCAACCTCATTCAGGTTCCCAAGCTAATATGGGAGTTTATCTAACTTTCTTGAAGCCTGGTGACACTGTGATGGGGTTAAATCTTGCACACGGTGGACATCTAACTCACGGTAGTCATGTTAATTTTTCAGGAAAATTGTATCATTTTGTTTCTTATGGAGTTTCAAAAGATACAGGACGAGTTGATTTTGATGAAGTTAGAAAATTAGCTAATGAACATAAACCAAAATTGATTGTATGCGGTGGAAGTGCTTATCCTCGATTTATTGAATTTGAACAATTTAGAGAAGTTGCTGATGAAGTTGGTGCGTTTCTGATGGCGGATATTGCACATCCATCTGGATTAGTGGCATCAGGCATTCATCCTTCACCATGGCCTTATTGTCATGTTGTAACTTCTACAACTCATAAAACACTTCGTGGTCCCCGTGGAGGTTTAATTCTTGTTGGAAAAGATTTTGAAAATACTTGGGGAACAGTTGCTCCTAAATCTGGTCGAGTGAAAATGATATCTGAACTTATTGACGGTGCAGTTATGCCAGGAATTCAAGGTGGACCTTTGATGCATGTAATTGCAGGAAAAGCTGTTGCATTCGGAGAAGCATTAAAATCTGATTACAAATCCTATTGTGAACAGGTTGTTAACAATGCGCAGACGTTGGCTGAAACTCTAATGGCTTTAGACTATGATTTGGTTTCCGGTGGAACTGATACTCATGTAGTTTTGATTGACTTAACAAAAGTAGGAATTTCAGGAAAGAAAACAGAGGTAACACTAGAGAAAGCTGGAATAACAACTAATAAAAATATGGTTCCATTTGATGAACGAAGTCCATTGATAACTAGCGGAATTCGAGTTGGTACACCTGCATTAACTACTCGTGGAATGCAAGAAACTGAAATGAAACAAATTGCTGGTTTAATTGATAAAGTTATTAAGAACTATTCTGATGAGTATACTATCAATTCAGTTAGACAGGAAGTAATGGAAATCTGTAATAGATTTCCATTATATGAGAAGTTATAGATGAAGTGTCCGAATTGCAGTTTTGAAGAATCTAAAGTTATTGATTCTAGAACTATTCAGAACGGAGCAAGCATTCGACGAAGGAGAGAATGTATTGAATGTCGTTATCGTTTTACAACTTACGAGTATATTTTGTCAACACCGATTATAATCATAAAAAAGAACAATGATCGTGAAGAATATGAACGCCAAAAATTGCAGGATAGTTTTCATAAAGCTTGCAACAAAAGACCAGTCCCTGAAAATGTTATAAATGAAGCTATTGAGAGAATTGAAGAAAAAATTAATAATTTGTCTAATGTAGAAATTCAGTCCTTTGAAGTTGGAGAGCTTGTTATGAACGAGTTAAAAGGAATTGATACAATTGCATTTATCCGTTATGCTTCAGTCTATAGAGATTTTAAAGAAGTAGAGGATTTTCAAGCTCAAATAGATGACTTACAGAATGAATAATATCAAGTACTTGCAATCTTTCATATAAAAGTGTTATAATTCATCACGATGAAGTTGTTATTTTCTCCAATAATAGCTATTATTTCATTCTTTGAAGGATTAGGACTATATGTTTTACTTATGACGAGTATGTTCAGATCCTTTAATAAATGGCATAGATATATTTCTCAATCCATCGATCAAATGATTGTTATTGGAGTGAAATCAATACCAATTATTATTTTAACTTCTTTCTTTTCCGGGATGGTAACATCTGTTCAGTCAGCTTATCAGTTTAGTAGTTGGATTCCAGATTGGTATGTTGGAAGTGTTGTAGGAGAATCTGTACTATTGGAGTTGGCTCCAATGATTACTGGTTTAGTATTAACTGGCAGAGTTGGGGCAACAATTGCAGCTGAACTTGGAACAATGAGAGTTACAGAACAAATCGATGCTCTAGAATCATTGTCATTTGATCCGGTTGTCTTTTTGATATTTCCTCGTGTAGTAGCTGGTATTGTAATGTTTCCAATATTAGTTATAGTTGCTGATTTCTTTGGGATATTTGGAGGTTGGTTTACTTCAACTGTTACTATGGAAGTAACTTCCTTTGAATTTTTTAAAGGATTTAGAACTTGGTTTCATCCATGGGATGCTTGGTTTGGATTGATTAAAGCACTTTCTTTTGGTTTTGCCATAACATCAATAGCTTGTTATTATGGTTTTTATACAAAAGGTGGTGCTGAAGGTGTTGGGAAAGCAACTACCCTTACAGTAGTTGTATCTTGTGTTACAATTGTCTTTTTGGATTATATTCTAGCGGCTATGTTATTATGATTCAAGTAAAGGACTTATATAAATCGTTTGGTGATAATATTGTTTTAAAAGGTGTTGATTTTTCCATTAAAAAAGGTGAAGCTGTAGCAATAATCGGTAAAAGTGGTTCTGGGAAAAGTGTGCTTCTTAAACATCTAAATGGACTTTTGAAATCAGATTCAGGAGAAGTTTGGGTCGATAACAAATTAGTTAGCACTTTATCATTTCGCAAATTGCAAGAAATTCGAGCCAAAATGGGAATGGTGTTTCAAGCTGGCGCTCTGTTCGATTCAATGACTGTTGCGGAAAATATAGGCTTAGCTCTACGTCGATTAACAAAATTAAGTGAATCTCAAGTGATTGATAGAATTCACACGAGTTTAAAAGATGTTGACTTAGAAGGTACTGAAGATTTGATGCCCTCTGAATTATCTGGTGGAATGAAGAAAAGGGTTGGGATTGCTAGAGCAATAGCAATTCAACCAGAATTTTTACTATATGATGAACCTACGACAGGATTAGATCCGGTTATGACAGATATAATCAATCGTTTGATAGTGAAATTTCAAAAGAATAGTTCCATAACCTCAATAATAGTTACACATGAAATGAGAACGGTTTTTGATGTTTCAAATAGGATTATAATGTTGCACAATGGAAAAGTTCAATTCGATGGAACTTCTGAAGAAATCAAAGAAAGTGATGATCCTGCTGTACGACAGTTTATAACAGGGGATAGTTCGCTTGTTTGCTAAAATTGAAAATGGTTTTGTTCAGACTTAGTTTGTTCTGAACAAAAAACTAGGAGATAAGATGAAAGTTACAAAAATATTTTGGGTTGGTTTACTGATTTCAATTTCTGTTGTTGGTTTTATAATGGGTTTGATGTTCCTCCAAGAAGTTTCATTTAACAAATCAAATTATTCTTTTACAGTAATGTTCGATAATATTCAGGGTTTAAACGAAGGTGACAATATATCGATGCTCGGTAAAAGAATTGGTAGTGTAAGTAAAACAAAGATAATTGGACAAAAAATAGCGATAGAAATGACGATTGATAACGAGTTTGCTTTTAGCATCCCAATTGATTCAGAGATTGAAGTTAAAAGTGAAGGATTGCTTGGAGAAAAATATGTAGCTATAAAACCTGGAGTCAAAACATCACACTTTATTCAGACAGGAGAGACAGTTGAAGGAACTAGAGAATATGATTTTTCAGAAATTACTCCTGGAATTATGCCAATTACTCAGGATATAGGTGCGTTTGCTCGTCGATTAAAAGCTACATTAGGTGATAAGGAAGAGTTGAAAATCAAACAAACAATTGTAAATCTAGAGATTCTTACTTCAGAAACTTCGAAACTTATAAAGGATTTTCGGGATATTTTAACTAATGAAGAAAAAAACAAACTTCAGGAATTTACTTATAACTTAAAAGATATAACGGATTCTCTAAAACTAAATTTACTTACTGGATTTGAAAAACTAGATGTAATTTTGGATGATGTAAATTCAATTACATCAAAATCTAAGGAATTCGTGATCATCGTAGATATTTTAAAAACTGGTGCTGAAACATTGAACGAATCATCAACAAAATTCAAAATGTTTTCTGATAAACTAAACAATGGAAAAGGTACTATTCAAAAATTGTTAAATGATGATTCTGTATATAATAATATAGATAGTTTGGTAACTGATATTCGTAGTATTGTAAAAGATTTTGATGAGAATCCTGGGAAATATATGAAAGCGTACATCAAGGCAAAACTGGAAAAGTAAATGGCATATCAAAATTGGAGAAAAGGAACAGGAGTCCGAAAATCGAAATACAGATTTAAACCTGGGTTTATAACTAATTTCTAAAAACAAAAAGTTATAAAATAATAGAAATTGAAAATGAGCATAAATAGTAATCTATCAGATATTTTAGTTTGCCCAAAATGTATGGGAGACTTGGAGCATGAAGAAGATAGTGTATATTTAACCTGCAATGAATGCGAGTTACAATATCATGTAAAAAATGGGATTCCTATAATGTTGATTGATTCTGCAGATTCTTACTCAGAGTAATGTCAGATGGAACAATTGATAGTTTTTACAGTTAAAAAAGAGCTATTTGATTTGTTTCACACAACAGAAACAAGTTATATTTGATTACTAAATTTTGGAGGAATTTATAGACTTTCGTTAATAGGGGTTGCGATCATTGTTTGATTGCTGATTTTGAATATAGGTATCTGTGTATTCCCTTTTGCGATTGTCATTAGTTGACCGAGTATGTATGGGGATATGCTCGGTTTTTTATTATTAGGAGGTTATGAAAAATGTGGAAAATTCTTTCTTTAGCGTTATTATTAAATGTACAATTATTTGCAGTAGGTGAAGCAGGTGCAATATTTCTGTTAATTGTACCAGGAGCAGGTCCTGCAGCTACAGGTGAAGCCCAAGTAGCAAAAGTTGATGATGCTTATGCATCATATTTCAATCCAGCTGGGTTAGCTTTTTTGCCCAACCAAGAACTTTCTATGATGCATGTAAATTGGTTACCTAATTTGGCTTCAGACTTATATTATGAATTCTTAGCTTATCGTCAGCATGTTCCAAGTTTGGGGACTTTTGGTGGACATATCATATTTTTGGATTTAGGTGAACAACACCGTACTGATGAATATGGAAACGATTTGGGAACATTTAGGAGTAATATGTGGGCTCTAACTGGAAGTTTCAGTACACTCGTTTCTGAAAAATCCTCGATAGGAGTTAATGCAAAGATATTTCAACAAAATTTAATTGATAGAGGTACAGCTGCAGAGGCTGGTAAAGGTAAATCTACTGATTTTGCATTTGATATTGGTTATTTATGGAAAAGTAGAATGTTAAATTTTGGCTTAGCAATATCAAATATTGGACCGAAAATATCTTTTATTGATGCAAATCAAGCAGACCCTGCGCCAACAAATATGAGAATGGGTATTAAATGGGAGGTATTTAATGATAATTATAACAGAGTTGAGCTTCTTTTTGATATTAATAAAATGTTGGTTTCTTCCTATCCTGCTATGGATTGGGACGATGATGGAGTAATTGGTGGATATAGCGAAAATGGCTCTCAAGGAATTGGTGATTACAATAAAAATGGTCAAATTGAAACTGCTCATACCGATCCTTGGTACTATGCTTGGGCAACATCTTGGTTTGATGATTGGTATCTCGGTGGAGACATCGATTATCAAGGGCTTAATAATGAAGATCGAGATGGTATCATCGGTGGTTGGAGTTGGGAAGATGATGGTGATGGAATTATAAACGAGGAAAATATAGGAACAAACCAAGATCCAAATTGGGTGTATGAAGAAATGGTCGAAGATCCTGATGGAGCATATAATGAATTTGGTGTCAAAGAAAAAGGTTCTGGCGGAGAAAGAAAATTCTCTGCAGAATTAGAGGAAATAGTTTACAATTTCGGTCTGGAATATTGGTACACAGATTATTTTGTTCTCAGAGGTGGATTTATTTATGATGAAGCAGGAAGTATAAAAGTTCCAACTTTTGGTGCAGGCATAAGATTTGCTCAATATGGGTTTGATTTTGGATATACTGCTGGTGAAGAAGGTCACCCGCGTGCTAACACAATGTTCTTCTCAATAAATATGGAATTTTAGGAGTTCAGTGAAAATTAGTAGATTCAATTGTTTCTTACTTCTCATTATCCAAGTTGTATTTGGGAATGAGTATTTTGCCAGGTTACATCGTTCACAAATTGATTTGAACAGAGATGTTTCTAATGTTCATCTTATTGGACTTATGGTGGAGTTCGTAGAAGAAACTGAAGATGATCCTAATACTTGTGGAAACGGGAAAATTTTAAATGATTCTTCAGATTACACAGAAAGATGTAGTGAATTCATTGTGGATAGACCTCCGCACAATCATCAGTATTTTGAAGCTCAACTTGAAGCAGTAGCAAACTACTATATTTCTGTCTCAAACGAAAATGTAAGTTTTGAGTATGATATGATTGAAGTTGTTTATGAACTTCCAGAATCAATTGCTTCATATTCTCCAAATTCATTACAAAACGAAAATGTAGATTCTGATTCGCTGTTGGGTCAACTGTTTATTGATGTTATAGATTCAGCAAAATCTGAAATTGAACCAATTTTAACGGAGAATTCTCTAATTGTTGTTTTCCACGCTGGGATTGGTGAAGATTTCGAATATCCATTCTTAGATCCTGCACCTTATGATATTCCGAGTGCTTATATTGACGAGACTATGTTAGTTGGTATCACCAAACCGATAATTAATGGAATTGAAATTAATTGTGGTCTTTTACTACCCGAGACACAAAATCATATATTTTATGATGCAATTGAGGATATCTTTTGGAATGAATCAGATTATTGTGATTATCAAGTTGGACTAACTGGTACTTTCGCGTTTTTATTAGGATACCATCTTGGATTACCTCCATTGTTTGATACAGAAACAGGTGAGTCAGGTGTAGGAATCTTCGGAATGATGGATCATGGCTCGAATAACGGTCACGGCGTAATTCCTGCTCCTCCAACTGCTTGGACGAGAATATTTAAGGGTTGGGAAGAACCAGAATTATTGCAGGTAAATTCATCTGATACAATAGAAGTGATGATACCTGCACGAGATTTAGAAGATAAGATTTTCAAAATCCAAATTACCAATAACGAATATTTCTTAATTGAAAATAGAAATAATTGGATAGTTGATAACAAAGATATCGAAACTTTAAGATATGATAATTTGATTTCATCAACTCAGCTAGGATATTGGTTTGATACTTTTATAGAAAATTCCGATGAAACTCAAATAGAAATTAATACTGTTTCAAATGTTATCACTAAGTTTGATAATTACGACTATGGTTTACCTGGTTCAGGTATTTTGATTTGGCATATCACAGAACCAACTGAAAATGATATTTCCGATGGATTAAATAATAATCCTAATATAAGAAAAGTCCATTTAGAAGAAGCTGATGGAGCAGTTGACATAGGATTCACCAATTATGCACTTTTTGCGGATCCTACTACTGGCTGGACTTGGGATATGTGGTATGATAATAATAGTGGTTATATTGATTCCAATCCCACTGAAGATGATGTAAGATTTGACAATGTAACCAGGCCATCTACTCGTTCAAATTCAGGTTCATCGACATATATCTCATTATCTGAAATTAGTTCAGCTGGAGAGACAATGAGTTTCAAATTTACTGTAGATGCTGAATTTTATGTGGTTAATTGGGGAGAAATCGAACAAGAAATCGTAGGAAATGGAGTAATTGATGGGATTGGTTCAATTTTCTATTTTTCCAAAGATGATGACATTATTTATCGTATGTGGGATGAAAATATTGAAGTTGCATTTGTTGATGCAGATTCAACTGACATTGTTCTAACTGATACAACAGGTTTCTATATTGTCGAAGATCCCAATTATTATACACATTTAGAAAATGGAACAATTTCAAACGAAATTATTCACCCGTGGGGATTTGTTCAATCTAGTAGTGACACTGCAGAAGTTATTGTTGCATTATCGTTAGGTGATATTGATGGTGATGGATTGGATGAAATCATCACACGAACTACAGATTTTGATATTGAAGCGAAAAATTACAATGGCACATTTGTAAATGGATTTCCTGTTGAAGGAGAATTTTCAGTTAATCCTCCATTAATTGCTAATATTCTAGGAGATGAAAAACCGGAAATAGTTTGTCGTGAAAACAACAACATAGTCATTTTATCAAGTGATGGTCAGCGTGAAATGGAAATTGCGTCTGTCAATTCATCAGCAGATTTGTACATCGTTCCAAATTGGCGAATTAATATGGAAGGCGATGCTTTAGTTGGATTGATAGATGGTCATCGTTTACTATTGTTTCAACAAGATTCAGACCACAATTATTGGTTAAATCCACACAGTCGCCCGTCGAATTATCCATTAGTCACGGGAAAGCACTTTGAGCCTAGTGAACAGCTAAATCCAAATGATCATATTGCTTACAATTATCCAAATCCGATAACAAATAGTGAAACGACTTTCAGATATTATTTTGGAGAAGCGACATCTGTAGAAATTACTATTTACGATGCATCGGGATTTAAAGTTGATAAATTATCACAAACGGGAATGACACCCTACGAATACAATGAAATTAAATGGACTGCTTTAAAATTTGATTCAGGATTATACTTTGCAGAAGTAAATCCGAATATCGGTGAATCCATTTTGGTAAAAGTTGTTGTAATTCGATGAAATCCAGAACTCCGAATCTAGAACTCCGAATCACGAAATATCTTAGAGTCTTTGTACCTTTGCACGATAAAAAGACTTTCAACAAACTCATCAATTTTTCAATTCTCATTTTTCATTTTTCAATTATCTTTTCACAATCTTGGCACAATCACCCAGAGTTAAATTGGCAAACAATAGAGACTGAGCATTTTATTATTCATTTTCATGATGAAACCGAACGAAGTGCTCGTGAAGCAGCCATTGCAGCCGAACACATTTATGGTCCGATAACTACAATTTATCAGTTTGAACCTGATTCGAAAACTCACCTTATTATTAAGGATGTGAACGATAGTTCAAACGGAATGGCGTTTTATTACGACAATAAAATTGAGATTTGGGCTAGACCATTGGATTTTGATTTGCGTGGTGCTCATCGTTGGATACAAAATGTAATTACACACGAATTTACTCATATCATCCAAATTGGTGCTTCGATGAAGTATAATCGTCAATTTCCCGGTGCATATTTTCAGATGATGGGATATGAAAAGGAAAAAAGAGAAGATGTGCTCTACGGCTATCCAAATGTCATCATTTCTTATCCAATTCCTGGGACTGCAGTTCCTCCATGGCTTGCTGAAGGCACAGCCCAATTTATGTATCCAGAAGCAAATTTTGACTTTTGGGATACCAATCGCGATATGATTCTCCGCGACCGGGTATTAAATGATAATCTGCTTTCTTTTTCTGAGATGAATTCTTTTGGTAAACGCGGGATTGGAAACGAATCCACTTACAATCAAGGATTTGCGTTTGTTGACTATTTAGCTGAACGTTTTGGAGTAGATGTGTTACTGAAAATATCAGAATCTCTATCAAAACCGTTTAATTATTCTATCCGCCAAGCGATGAAAGATGCAACTACAATTGATGGACAAATCCTTTATGATGAATGGAGACTTTATTTAAATGAAAAATATTCAGATTTAACTTCCCATATTCAGAATAATGAAACAAACGGAGTTGTTCTAGAAGAAAACGGAACAACCAATGTGCATCCGGTGTGGTCTCCAAATGGACAGAAATTTGCATTTCTGTCCAATAAAGAGAACGATTATTTTAGTCAAACGGATTTGTTCATTTATTCATTTAAAGACTCTATCTCCGAGAAAATTATGGGTGGAGTCCAAACTGCACCAACTTGGTTGAACGATTCAACATTGATTTATTCTCGTAAAAGTAAGCCAAATAAAAATGGTTCAAAATATTATGATTTATACAAATTTGATTTGAACACTGAAGAAGAGGAGCGACTAACTACAGATGCTCGATTAACCTCTCCTATTTATATTGAAACACTGAATTTGATTGCATCAATAACTTCTTATGATGGAACATCCAATATTCTTGTGAGTGACCCAGATTCTATTGATTTTAAACCAGTAACTCAATTAGGTAACGGTTTGCAAATGTTCTCCTTGAGCTGGAAAGATGAAATTATTTTGGTTGATGCTGTGGACCTTCACGGAAGACAGATTTATCAGCTGGATATTGCAAGTAGAGATTTTGCACCAATTGTCGATGAGTATTGGGATACTCGAGATATTGAAATATATCAAAATCAATTGATTTATTCTCAAGATAAAAGCGGTATATTTAATTTATATTTGGATGGAGAAGGATACATCACAAATGTAACTGGTGGTGCGTTTATGCCGAATGTTTCTGAAGATGGCAAGATTTTATATAGTTTGTATGATAATGGTAAGTATTGCATAGCAGTGATTGAAAAGAATGGTATTATTGATAATGAAAGTGTAGGTTATTTTAGTAACCATTGGCAATCTACTCCAAATTCTGAATTAATAACTGAGCAAAACAAATTTGAAGCAAAACCATACAAAGATACGATGTCTAAACCGTTTGTGTTACCAAGAGTAATGTTTGATTATGGCACTACAAAATTTGGTGCTTACATTTATGCAACAGATGTTTTGGATAAATTGTTTGTTTTTGGTGGAGCATCCATAAATACACTTAAAGATAAAGACCTATTTTTGATGTTTGAATTCAAAAAGTTAAAACCAACATTTTATACAAATTTTTATGGAATTGAACGAAATATCTATAATATGAAAACTGTACTTGAAGGATACGGATACGGTGCAGAACAAATATCCGATATAAAATTTACACTATTTGCATCTGATATTGGATTTCGTTTTCCGTTTAAATCTCAAAAAATATATTTGGAATATGGATATCAGAATTATCGCCAAACTGTTTATGTGCGAGAGATTGCTGATTTAACAATTGATCAACCAGGAATTGGATTTGATTATTATAGAGGTCATTCAATCAAATTAAGAGGGAAATATAGCACCAAAAAGCCTGAGTTCGCTGGTAATATGTTGCCATCAAATGGATACGAATTGGATTATCAAATTTCTTATGACCATAATCAGTTTATGGAAGATTTGAATTTTGACGAGGGAACCATTCAAACTATGTTTTCACCAAATCATACTTTTCGATTTGAAATTGATGCTGACAAACATTTCACATTAAATCATGCAAATAAAATAGTTGCTTCGATTTCTTCTCAAATTGGAGTAACTTCTGAGCCTGGAATTGATGATTTCTTCCACTATTTCGGTGGTGGTTTACCAGGTATCAAAGGTTTTACTTATTTTGATTCAACACTCACAGGTCCATATAAAATTATTGGAACAGGTGTGATTAGGTTTCCGTTATTCAAAGAAAAGAGTATTTCAGTAGCACACCTGAATTTTCAGAATTTATCGGTTGGTGTAATTGGACAAACAGGTGGAGCATTTGATGGGAAATTGTTGGATTTTATTCAGAATAAACAGTTTAAAAGCTCAGCAGGTGTAGAACTTAGATTAAGTGGATTTTCATTTTATGCATATCCTACAGCTGTAACTTACGAATATCACCAACCACTTTTTGCTAAAGATGAAATTGGGAAACACTATTTTACATTATTATTTGATTTTTGATTAAATGAATGGAAATTAACACAATGAAGAAAATACTATTATTTTTAACAATGGGAATACTTGTAGCGGAAATCCCAAATGATTTTGAAAAGAATAATTTGCTAAACACAGCGATGGATTCAACTTTGTCGTCTCAAGATTCATTAATGTATCCACATCCAAACAAAGTTAAGTATCCGGGTAAGGCAATGATATTTTCAGGTATTGTACCTGGTTTGGGAGAACTTTACAACGGTAATTGGAAGCGAGCCTTACTCTTCGCCGGAATCGAAGTTGCATCGTGGTCCACTTGGTACTACTATAACAAACAGGGAGATGATCAAACTATCTTATTTGAACAATATGCAGATGAACATTGGGATTTTAAAAATTGGGTAACTGATTACGATGAGTGGGATGACGAAGATTCTGAATATAGAATATTGTTCGAGAAAATTAGTACATTTGGTGAGATAAGTGATACAACCTATGAGGCAATTTATGAAGGAAGTCATAGTATATCATTTTACTATGATGGTGGATGGCATTCTACAACTGATGAGTATTTTGAAGAAAATTATGAAGATTTCGATCTTGATAGTGTAAGTGTACTTAGAGATGACCCTTATTATGAAAACATAGGCAAGTACAATCACTTTTTTGCTGGCTGGGATGACAATGATTCACTTAGTATTTACGATAATGATGGTTATCTTGTTGCTAAATCTCCCAATAAGTGGAAATATAGAGATATGCGTAAACAGGCAAATGATTTTATGAGTATTGCAGGATATGCAGTTTCTGCAGTACTTTTAAACCATGTTGCAAGTATGATAGACGCAGTATTTGTAACAAGGGAGAGTAATAGCAGAGATGAGCAGAATTTTTCTGCAAGATTGAAGTATAATCCGAAAAATAAATATGGTATTGGAGGACTTGAAGTATCTTTCAAGTGGTAATATAATGAAATTAGTAAAAATCACAATAGTTGTCGTGGGACTTTTTTTTATATTTAACTGTGCTCTTAATAATTCAGCTGAACAAGAAGATATAGCTGTTCGTTTTGAAAAAGGTAAAGAATATTTTGAAAAAGAAAAATATAGTAAAGCAAAAGTTGAATTCGAATTTATTACTATGAAAAGCCGTGGTTCTCAATTAGCTGTCAATGCACAATATTATATTGGTGAGCTTTTGTTTAATCAAGAAAAATATATTGAAGCTAGTGTAGAGTTTGCTCGGTATATCAGAATATCAAGAGACCCGGAAATGATTGAACTAGCAAGATATAGAATGTGTGAATGTGCTTTAAATTCATCTATGGGTTATCAAAAAGATCAAGCAGGAAGCGTTAGAGCACTTGATGAATTTCAAGCTTTTATTGAAGATTATCCTGAATCTCAGTATGTGAGTGAAGCAGGATTATCAATTGAAAGTGTTAGAAATAAACTTGCAGAAAAGGAATACGAAACTGCTCGGTTGTATTTAAAGTTAGAAGAGTTTGAATCTGCTCTTATATATTTTCAATCCGTTTTAGATTTATATTACGACACAAGGTTTTCTGATGATGCAAGAATTGGAATTGTATTCACTTATATTTTAAGCGAAGATAGAAATAAAGCTATTAAATACCTTGATGAATATCAGTATGATTTTGCTTCACCAAGTAAATTTGAAGAAGCTAAAACAATTCTTTCAAATACTGAAAATGGTAAACTAACAATGTCTGAGTACTTGAGATTGTACAAGTGAGAATTTATTTTTTTGGAGGTTCATTCGACCCACCTCATTTAGGGCATTTAGGAATTGCAGAATATTGTATCTCTAAATGCGATAAATTTCTGTTTATTCCTGCTAAACAATCCCCACATAAAGTAAAAACTCCAATTGCATCTAGTGCAGAGCGAGTTGAGATGTTAGAAATTATGACTAAGTCAAATTCTAAAATTAAGGTTGATAGGTTTGAGATTGATTCCATCCACAAAAATTATACAATCAACACGGTGAAGTACCTTGAGGAGAAATATCCAAATTCTAAGCTCACAATGGTCATTGGATTGGATCAATTTAAACAATTTAGTGAATGGTATAAAATTGAAGAATTACTAAAGAAGGTTGCAGTTCTTTGCTTTAACCGTAAAGGAAATGATTGTTGTTATTCAGAACAAGTTAAGGTTATTCCAGATTTTAACATTGAAATATCATCAACAGAAGTAAGAAGATTGTTGATAAAAAATGATAACAAAGCAAAAGAATATTTACATCCAATAGTATATAAATTTATCAAAGAAGAACAATTATATTTATGATAGAAATATTACAGAACATTATAATTTTCGGTATTGGTGCTGGACTCTTGTATTATGGCGCTAATTTTTTAATTAATAGTGGTGTTGAAGTTGCTAAGAGTTTTGGTGTATCATCTGTAGTTATCGGCATAACCGTAGTTGCATTTGGTACGAGTCTTCCTGAGTTGATAGTTAGTATATCTGCAAACATAAGAGATCAATCCGGTATTGTTTTAGGAAATGTTATTGGTTCAAACATCGCAAACATCGGTTTAGTACTAGGAGCATCTTCGTTAATCACACCTATTTTTGTTAAATTTAAACACATTAAGAGAGATTTATATTTTGTCGGTTTTGTAACTATTTTGTTTACTATATTTTTGTCTCAAGGATATTTGTATAGAATTGAAGGTGTTGTTTTTATTCTACTACTTTTAGGATATTGTTTTTATCTATATGCTAAGAGTAATACACTTGAGTCTGATAAAAAAAGCTCCTTATCGGTAAAAGTAGTAATGCTGTTTGTGGTAGGTGTTTTAGGTTTATGGATTGGCTCTGAAATGTTTTTAAAAGGTGCCATTAATATTGCTGAGATGTTTGGTGTTTCTTCTGTAGTTATTGGAATGAGTTTGGTTGCACTTGGAACTTCTCTTCCGGAATTAGCAGCTTCTGTTGTTGCTGCAATCAAAGGGAAACCAGAAATTGCAGTTGGTAATATTATCGGCTCAAATCTATTTAACATCCTTGCAGTCATGGGAATTACTTTAATTATTAAAGAATTAGAGTTTAATTTTACTCACATACTTATAAATACTATTTTAATGGTGTTTCTTACTATTTTGTTGGTTACAATTTTAAAAATACAAAACGGTATAACACGAATCTTTGGTTGTGTTTTAATTATTTTATATCTTGCAACCATATATCTTACTTTGTCAAATCAAGCAATTCAGTAATCCCTTTAGTAATCGGTTACAATCAACATAAACAGCTTAATTCTCTTCGATTAATATTATACACTTTGAAATAATAATATTTAGAATAATTTTAATAAATTTCATATATGTTATGATACTCGTAAGTATAATGTAATAATATACATCAAGAATTAATTCTATGAAGAAAGTTTAGTTATTGCTCCTGCCGATAAACAAAAAAGCGTGGCAAACGAATACAAAAATGTTGTTCGCCACGCTTTTCCTATCTTAAACTATGTAAGTTGTAGGCAATAAACTTGAACACCTTGAAAATAGTAAAATCAATTATTCAACTTTGTTTTTTCTTTAGTCTGATTTGGAGTCAGCCCGAATACCTAATTAAGAAATTTTCTATTAAGGAAGGGTTGAGTCAAAGTCAGGTTATGGCTATAACTCAAGACAAAATGAGTTATTTATGGGTTGGCACAAGAAATGGTCTAAACAGATTTGATGGCTCCGAATTTATACACTATTCTAAATTCTCACATTCGGTATTTTCAAGTAATTCTATTAGAGATGTTCAAATTGATGAAAATAATAGAATATGGGTTGGCACCGACAATGGTTTCTTTGGAATAGATGTTCGCTCAGATGGAACAATATCTTTTGGTGTAGGTCCGTTTTTGCCTAATCAAATAATATATGATATTTTGATTGAGCAAAATGAAATATTTGTAGCTACTTCTTTTGGAGTTTACAAGTTCATTGACTTACTCAATCCGAAACAACATCGTCATCTTCAGATTGAAAAAGATGAAGATTGTTTAATGATTAATCCGATGGATACTCTAGGAAATAAAATTGTATCCTATTCGTCTACTAATTATTATCAAATTAATCCGAGATTTGAGATAAATAAATTACCATACAATGTTGGGATATCATTTAATTCCTATTACAATTCGTCATCTAAAGAGATACTACTACCTACACTGAATAGTTTGGCCATTATTAACAATGAAAACGAAATGGAGAAGTTGTTAGATGTAGAATGTTACGATATAGCCAAAAACGGACAGAGTTATATTTTAGGTACACTTTATGACGGTGTGTATATCTTGGATAATAAATTTAAAATATTGTCTAAAATATCCCCTGAAAAAATATCCCCTGCAATTCGAAGAATATTCATCGATGAAGATTCAAATTACTGGATTGGTACAGATGCTGGTGGATTATATTTAGTAACGAAAAACAACTTTAAGTCTTATAGTACTGACGATGGGCTTCCTGACAATATAGTATGGTCAATAAAGGCTGATACTCTTAATAGAACAACTTTTGTTGGAACATATGATGGTATTGCTGAGATTTCTGATGGGAAAGTAAAATACCCTGATTTTAACAAGAAATTATCCAATCCTTCAATCAATGCGATTGAAATTGACAGAAATGGAGGTTTATATCTAGGGACTGATTTGTCTTTGAATTATGTTAGTCCAGATAGAAATAGTGTAAAGTACTTTGAGAAAAAAGTAATGTCTTTATCAAGAGGTGCTATGATACATACACTTAAATTTGATAGATTAGGCAATTTGTGGGTTGGTACTGATTACCATCCAAACATCGTTAAATACTCTACAGATGGAGAATGGACTCCATTTGATTTTGGAGCTAAGCTTGACCAGGATATTGTAAAGGATATTGAGTTTGATTCCTCAGGGACTATGTGGATCATTTCAGATAATTATATTGCAAAGAAACAATCACACTTTTGGGAACCTTACTATTTAAATGGTATTAAAATTTATGATTTAGAAATTCTTCAAAATGGAAATATCGTAGTTGGAACAGAGGAAGGAGTTTGGCAATTATCTGATAGAACATTTATAAGGTATAAAGCCAAAGTAGATTCATCTTTTTCAGTCTATTTTGTCAAAGAGGATTTACATAACAATGTTTGGTATGGTACAAATAATGGTGTTATCTGTGATAAAACAACAGTTGAGTTTAATCATTATACTCAAAAACATGGATTGATTGGAAATGAAACAAATGCTCGAGCTGTAACAATGGATCATAACGGTTCAATATGGATTGGAACGGTTAATGGAGTATCTCAATTTTTAGGTAAGGAAGAAGAGCATGAAACTATTCCAAAAGTTTATATTCATTCTTTATCAACAAAATCACAAGTACATTATGATTTTAGTCAGAATTTGAGATTTGCTCAATCGCCGGATATTTTTAACTTTAACTATGGTTCAGTGTTACTCAATAGATCAGATCCTATCGAATATGGAATCAGATTGATTGGTCTTGATGATGAATGTAAGTGGACAGATTCAGATGAAGCTGTTTATGGTAGTCTTAAATCTGGTCAATACACATTTCAAGTGAAAGGTAAAATATCAACTGACGAACAAAGTGATGTTGCTGAAATATCCTTTTCAATATCACCCAATTTCTTTGAGAGTCCATTGTTTTACTTCGCCCTAATTATTTTAACAATTGTATTAACTTGGTATATAAGCCTAACTATTAGGAAACGACAAATAGAAAAAGAAAAACGCTGTGTGGAATTTTATTTTTTCAGAGATAAGTTTTACTTAAAAGTATTTGGAAATATTCTGTCTAACACAGTTATCCAGTCAAATAAAATCAGATCTCTCTTTGAGGTTATAGTATTAAAATCTCTTATTGATAAAACAGGAATTGAGCAATCAGTTATTATGAAGCAATTTTGGCCTTCTGGAACTCTTGCTCAAAATAAAAATAGGAGAAATGTAGCTATTTCTAAAATTCGTTTTGTTTTCGATAAAGAGTTACATGGAAAAGTAATTACAATTGAAGATGGATATTACAAATTAGACCTTGATAGCAATTTTGTATATTGTGATGTTCTTGATTTCATTAAAAATTATAAATTGGGTGAAAGATATTTAAGGCAACAAAATATAACCAAAACTGTTTTTTACTTCCAAAAAGTTGTAGATCTACATGGATCTTCAGGTTTATTGAATGAAATTGATAATCCAACTATAATTGCCTATCGAAGAGAATATATCAAATATGCTCATAGAGCGGCTGAGTTTATTTTATCACATAAGAAAGAAGTTTCAAAAAAGCAAACAATTGATCTTTGCAATAAAATCACAAGACTTAATTCAAATCAAACATTCCCATCTATAAGAAAATAACATTATTTCTTAAATTCTACAATTTATATTGAAGTAGTAAATATCTAATTATCTTTCGTTGTTTAGTGTCATATTATCAGAGTAATTTTGCACAATGATTAGTTTCGAAAATGTAACTGCAACATACTCAAAGGGAATTGGAATATTCAATTTATCCTTTCACATTCCTAGCGGAGAGATGGTCTTTATTATGGGACCAACTGGAGCTGGGAAATCTACTGTACTTAGAGCAATTTATAATGATATCCAAATATCAAAAGGAAATATAATAGTAGATGGAGAGGATATCACAAAACTAAAACAGCGTAAAATTCCGTATTTTCGAAGGAAAATTGGAATGATATTCCAGGACTTCAAACTACTATCTGACCGTTCAGTATTCGAAAATGTAGCATTACCTTTACGGATTTTGGGAACTCCAAAAAGTATTATAGTAAAAAAAGTTCGTGATACCCTTGATAAGGTAGGTTTAGAAGAAAAATGGAAAGAGCTTCCCAATCAACTTAGCGGAGGAGAACAACAAAGAGTTTCGATAGCAAGAGCTTTAGTAAAAGATCCAGTTATAATTCTAGCAGATGAGCCTACAGGGAATCTTGATCTAAATATCTCTGATGAAATATTGGATATAATGGAAACAGTTACAGAAACAGGTACTTCAGTTCTAATGTGTACGCATAATTTTCCTCTGGTTAGACCTAGAAAAAAGAAATTTATTGAGTTAAACAAGGGACGGTTAGTAAATGTTCAGTAAATTAATCTTTTTAACAGCTGAAAGTATCAGAGGACTTTTCAGAGCTAAAATTCCGGTTTTGATTTCATCAGTTACGATTGCTATTACTTTGGTAATATTTAGCTTATCTTACTTTAGTTATGTGAATCTTGTTGGATTTTCTTTAGATTTTAAAAAACAATATAAGATTGATGTGTTTTTTGATTCTGAGTTAGACCATACACAGTGCCTAAATGTTTTCAACACTATATTGCTTATTGATGGTATTGAACAGGGTAGTTTTATTGATAAAGACAACGCCTCAAAGATTTTTAAATCATATTTCCGTAAAGATGTTGAAAACATCATAGGCTATAATCCACTTCCAATGGGTGGTAAGTTTGAGTTATCAATTGAACACAGTAATCCTCAAGGAATGTCGAACATTGTCAATGAAATTAGATTAATTCCTCAAGTTGAACAAGCAACATATCAATCAGGAATGATATCTAGAGTTGACAAAATTGTAGAGAATGTGTTGGGAAGCAGTGTTATCGTTGGTATCTTGATATTTGTTGTTTCAGTTATTTTGGTTTCGAACACAATTCGTCTCATAATTCACTCTAAAGAAGAAAACATCTCAACATTGCATCTCTTAGGTGCTAGCAATAATTTTATAAAAATTCCATTTCTATTAGAGGGAATATATCAGGGAATAATTGGGGCAGGATTTTCTCTAGGGATTTTATGGATTTTTAAATCTCTAATGGAATATATTATAGTTCCATTTATCAATTTCGAAATTCTAAATCCAATAATAATCATTCCTGGAAATTTTTGTTTAGGAATATTTCTTGGTATTGTCGGAAGCTACAGAGGAATTTCTAAATATTTAAGATAACTGAATTAATTTGAGCAATTAATCAGTATTCTCAATTCTTGGTTAAGAAACATCTACTTTATTAAATTTAAGGTCTTTTTGAAAGAAGAAATTAATAGATTAATTATTGAAAGTTAAGGGAAAATATTGATGAAGGAAAAAAAGTCTTTAAACAAAACTAAACCAAAGGCAATTAAAAGTAAAACAAAAGTAAAAGAAGATAAGACTATAAAAAAACTAGAAAATAAGATAGAAGAATTTGAAAATAACATAAAAGAAGTAACACAAGACCGTGATTCTTTTAAAGAGAAAAATATACGGTTACTTGCAGAATTTGATAATTACAAACGCCGTACTTTAAATGAAAAAAGTGATATTCTCAAATATGGATCTCAAAAATTAGTTAAAGATATTTTATCCGTAATGGATGATTTACAGAGAACAACTGAATCTTCCAAAAATAGTAAAAATACAAAAAAACTAATTACCGGTATAAATTTGGTTAAAGATAAATTTGAGCAAATATTAACTAAAAATGAAATTTGTAGTTTCCAATCGATTGGTGAGAAGTTTGATGCAAATCTACACGATGCTCTAATGAACAAAGAAACTGATGAAGCTGACGGGATTATTTTAGAGGAATTTGAAAAAGGATATAAATTTCACGATAAAATTATTCGTCACGCTAAAGTTGTTGTAAATAAAGCGGTTGTTAAGAAATGAGAGATTATTACGATATATTGAATGTAGTAAAAAATTCTTCTGCTGATGAAATCAAGAAAGCATATAGAAAAGTTGCAATGAAGTACCATCCTGATAAAAACCCCGGAGATCAAGAAGCAGAACAGAAATTTAAAGAAGCTGCTGAAGCTTATTCTATTTTGAAGGATGATAGTAAAAGAGCCAAATATGATAGATTTGGTCATGCAGGTTTTGAAAATGCAAGCGGTTTTGGAGGTGGTGGATTTACTGATATAAATGATATTTTCAGTACTTTTGGAGATATCTTTAGCGGTGGTGGATTTGGAGATATCTTTGGTGGAGGGTCACGAGGGAAACAATATCGACAAAAAGGTAGTGATCTTAAAATATCAATCGCACTTTCTTTAGAAGAAATTCAAACAGGAACAACCAAAACAGTAAAGATAAAGAGATTTGAAGCTTGTGTAGAGTGTAACGGAAGTGGAGCTATGAAGGGATCCCATCCAACAACTTGTCCTGCGTGTAAAGGTTCAGGTGAGGTACGCAGAGTTCAACAATCATTTATTGGGCAAGTAATAAATGTGCAACCTTGCTATCAATGCCAAGGAAGTGGAGAAATTATTTCTAATCCTTGCAATAAATGCAACGGAGATGGTAGAGTTAAAAATACTTCAACTATAGACATTGAAATTCCTTCTGGTGTTTCTTCCGGGAATTATATGACGAAACAAAATGAAGGAAATCACGGACCAAAGAGTAGTATTCCTGGTAATTTGATAGTCTATTTCGAAGAAAAAAATCATCCATTATTTACTAGAGATGTGAATAATATATTATTAGAAACTCGGGTTCAGTATCCTTCTGCTGTTTTTGGCGAAACAATAGAAATTCCAACTCTAACAGGAAAAGTAAAACTTAAAATTCCTGCTGGAGTTAAATCTGGTCAAGTTTTAAGATTAAAAGGTAAGGGAATTCAAGAGCTAAATAGTCACAGAGTTGGTGATTTACTTGTTAAAATTCAAATATTGACTCCAACAAAATTAAGTAGTAAAGCAAAAAATATATTGAAATCCTTGAAAAGTGAGTTACCCAATGATCCAGAATTTGAAAAGTTCAAATAATGAAATTATTCACAAAACAAGAGAAAAATATTATAGGTGCTCTATCCATTATATTCATCCTTGGATTATTTGGAGTATTCGTAAAAAAACAAGTGCTTGGCAAACATTCAGGTGAATTAAAACTTGTAGGAGTTTCTGAAGAAATTGTAAATATTTACTCTAATTCAATGGTTAATAAAGATGATGAGATACAAAATTTATCTATCAACATAAACGAAGTTGGAGAAATTGAAATGGCGTATTTACCCGGCATAGGTCCTGTCCTTGCAAAGAGAATAATCCAGAAACGAATTGAGTTAGATGGATTTAAAACTCAAGACGATTTACTGAAAGTATCTGGCATTGGTCCAAAAGTCCTTAGCAAAATCAAACCACATATAATTTTGGAGTGATTAAAATGCGTAGAGTTATATCAACCAGTAATTCTCCTGCACCAATAGGAACTTATTCTCCTGGGATAGTAACCGAGAACTTTATATTTACATCAGGACAGATCGCAATCTGTCCAAAAACAGGAAAATTGATAAAAGATGATTTTGCTTCTGAAACTAAGCAAGCGATGGATAATCTGAGAAGGATAATCGATGCTGGCGGAAGCTCGATGGATAATGTAGTTAAAATTACTGTTTATCTAACAGATTTATCGAAATATGATATCCTAAATGAAGTGTTCTATAATTATTTTACAGAAGAACTTCCAGCGAGATCTGCTGTTGAAGTTTCAGCTCTTCCTTTAGGTGCAAGTATAGAAATTGAAGCAATTGCATTAGTGGAAAAATAGAATTTGAAGATTACTAGAAAATTGCTGGTTTTATTGATATTCTGGTTATTCCTAATCAATTTTGGGGTGTCACAAGAGAGTTTTATTGATTCAACAAGAATAAAAAACCCAAAACTTGCTTGGAAATTGAGTGTAATTCCAGGCCTTGGACAGATTTACAATGAAGAATATGTTAAAGCAGTTGGATTTATGTCGGCAGAATATTTTGCAACGAGTAAATATATCGAATACAAAAATTTAGGTTCAGTTGGAAAAAGAAACACTTGGGCATGGTGGGTGATTGGACTTTTTGTATTGGGGATGATAGATGCATATGTTGATGCGCAACTATCTACATTTCCTGAAAAATTTGAAGTTATGGAAAATCAAACCAAAAATTACACAGATTCATTGAAAACAGAATTAACGACGGAGATAGATTAGCATGTGTGGAATAATGGGAATATATGGAAATCCAGAAGCCTCAACTTTAACCTATATGGGATTATATGCCCAGCAACATCGTGGTCAAGAGGGAGCCGGAATTGTATCATCAAATGATGGAAATCTTCATCGTCATATGGGATTAGGTCTGGTATCGGATGTATTTCATAATCACGATATTTTCAATAAACTTCCTGGTGATTGTGCAATAGGACATACTCGATATTCCACTACAGGAGATGATGATCCTAAAAATGTAGGTCCGCTGATGTTTAATATCGATGATTCTCCTATTTCGATTGCACATAATGGTAATTTGATTAATATCCAGGAAAAGCGTAAAGATTTGCAAAAAGCAGGTGCTATATTTCAAACTACAACAGATACTGAGATAATCATCCATTTATTAGCTCACGAAGATGGTGATACTGTGCATGCTCGATTAGAGAAAGCTCTACAGAAAATTGAGGGTGCTTATTCGCTTCTGTTGATTACTGAAAATGAACTAGTTGCAGCTCGGGATCCTCATGGTATTCGCCCTCTATGCTTCGGTAAACTTGGAGATACTACAATTTTTGCTTCAGAGACTTGTGCTCTGGATTTACTTGGAGCTGAGTTTATCAGGGATGTAGAACCCGGCGAGATGATTGTAATTGACAAGAATGGAATGAAATGCCGTCAGTTTACTGATAAGAAACCTACAAAACATTGCATTTTTGAGTACATCTATTTTTCACGACCAGATTCCAAAATATTTGGTGAAAATGTCGATAAACTTCGAAGAAAATTCGGGAAAGTATTAGCAGAAGAAAGTCGTTCAGAAACAGCGGATATTGTAATTTCTGTTCCAGATTCAAGCAATACTTGTGCTTTGGGGTATTCACGACGATCGGATACTAAATATGATATTGGACTTATTAGAAACCACTATGTTGGACGAACATTTATTTTTCCATCCCAAAAACTTCGTGATTTATCCGTAAGATTAAAATTCAATACAGTAAAAGGGGTTCTTAACGACAGAGAAGTAGTGATTGTGGACGATTCAATTGTCAGAGGAACAACGCTTAAAAAACTAGCAAAACTTCTCCGTGACGGTGGTGTTAAAAAAGTTCATGTTCGAATTAGCTCCCCACCTGTTAAATACCCTTGCTATTATGGGATGGATTTCCCAACGAAAGAAGAATTAGTTGCGAGCAATAGAAATCTTGACGAAATCAAAAAAATAATTGATGTAGATACTCTTGAGTACTTATCCATTGAAGGTTTATTGAAATCAATGAGTATTGATGGGGACAATTTTTGTACAGCCTGTTTTTCAGGTAATTATCCAATTGAAATAAAGGGACGAAATGATAAAAAAGTTTTTGAGAGATAATCCAGTTCACAAAAATATTGTTCCAATATTTGATTTGTTCTTCCTATTAAGACCAACTCTTTTTTTTCCAGTTTGGGTGATGATAACTGTAGGAATGGCGATGGCTAAAATGCAATTCACTGAACATCCGATTTGGATTGTTGAATTTGACCTAAAAGTTCTATTTATGTTTATTGGATTTACATTTATATCATCTAGTGCGTTTATTTTAAACCAAATTAAAGATATTGAAGGAGATAAAGTCAATAACAAGTTATTTTTGGTAGGGAATAAAATTGAAGTACCTAAAGCAGAATTATTGATGAAGATTTTGTTTGTTGTCGGAATAATTTCGTTGATAATTGCTGGTTTTTGGATTTCTATAATCGGATTATTTTTATTTCTATTTTGGGGTATTTTATACAATTTGCAACCAGTTGAAGGAAAACGAAAACCAATTCTTGGTGCCGTTATAAATGCAATGGCTGGATTCCTTTTATATCTTGCTGGTTGGACAATTGTTTTTACTAATGAAAATGATGGGTTTTTCACTAAAATAGGTTCAGATTTGTTTGTTACAATCACTCCATATATTCTAAGTTTTGTTTCAGTTTCATTACTAACAACAATACCAGACAGAAAAGGAGATTCTGAAACAGATGCGAAAACCTTTGCTGTAAAATTTGGAAAATTCCCGACAATATTGATTGCAACCATATTGGTCATTTTAGCTTTTGTTATAGCATTTATTTTGGGTGACCCAATAAGTTCAACAGCAACTATAGTAGCAATTCCATTTTTTTTGGTAACTGTGTTTAGGCGAAAAGAAAGCGATGTTCTTAGGACAATTAGATATTCTATTTTCTTGTTAACATTTTTTGTTATGGTAGTATATCCATGGTTATTTCCTCCGGTGTTTATTGTTTTCTATTTAAGCAAATATTATTATTGGCATAGATTTAACTTACATTACCCAACTTTTGTAGTAGAAAGCGAATGATATAATACTTGATGAGTGGTTGAAGAAGAGAAAGGAGTGAAAAGAGATTGACAATTGAAAATTATAGATTAAAATTCTGTGCCTTGTAATTCCATGGTAATTTTAAGGTAAAAGAAGAAAGGGAAAGCAACATAAAAAAATGAAGAATATAATCGCAATATTTACAACTATAATGAGTTTGGTTATCGCTAAACCTATAGTAGCAGTCATAGATTTTGAAAACCAAACAAAAGATGTATCCGAGCAAAGCATAGCAATGATACGCGACCAAATAGAAATATCTCTGGTTCAATCTGATAAATACACCATGATTTCTCCTAAAGATAGAGAGGAAATTCTTAAAGAACTCAAATTTCAAAATACATCTGGTTGTGTTAAGCAATCGTGTATAATTGAATTGGGTAATGCACTTGGTGCTCAAATGCTTGTAGGTGGTTCTTTAGGAAAAATTGGTGATACTTTTGTTCTAACGGCTAAAATGTACTCCGTTGAAACGGGGGTTGTTTCTAAATCAGCAAATTATAACAAAGGGAAACGATTACAAGATGTAGTATTAAATGGAACAATGTCTATAGTTGCTCAACTAACAGGTACATTACAATTTTTGTCTGAAACAGAAAAAGAAACTATTGAACCTCAAGAAAATATAGGATTCTTAACTCTTACTACACTACCTAGTGGTATTGATGTGAAAATTGATGGACGAAATACCCACATACAAACACCAATGACTAATTTTGAACTATCCACAGGAACGCATACTATTATTTTATCATCAGACAAATTTGAAAGAGTTTCTCAAGGGGTGGTTATTGAACAAGGCGATACAACTAAGTTAAATGTCATCTTAATTGAAAAACAAGGAGAAGTTAATTTCACATCAGATCCAAAAAATGTAAAGGTATTTATAGATGATTCGCCTAAAGGTAATACACCAATAGAATTAACCCTAAAACACGGTAAGTATGATATTAGATTAGAAAAAGAATTTTATGAAGATTTATCTTACAAACTAATTGTTGACGGAGATTGGGTTGACTCTTATCAACAATTAAAGGGAAAACCTGTATATGTTACTTTATTAACTAAACCAAATAATGCAAACGCACACCTAACCGTAAATGGCAGTTCTAAAGGGAAAATTGGACAAAATGGTATTGATTTAGAACTTAAACCAGGAAGATATACAATAAAACTTACTGCACAAGGTTTTAAAACTATGGAAAAAACAATAACCATAAACCCGGCTTACTATTTTGAAGAAGTATTTAAATTAGAAAAGCAAAAAGAGAAGTATGCTACAAATAATACCGGACATCATTCAGGCACCGACACCGTAACCGACATAGACGGCAATGTATATGAGACCATCCAAATAGGCAACCAGATATGGACGACCACCAACCTTAAAGTAACGCATT